>BQIY01000350.1 GCA_021604265.1 Nitrospirales bacterium | reverse complement strand
ATCAAGTCCAATGGTTTCCGGAACGAGGGCGAGATCGAATTTATGGCATGATTCTCAATCGGCCGGATTGGTGTTTGTCACGTCAGCGGATATGGGGGACGCCGATTCCGGGGTTTACCTGTACGACATGCGAGCAACCCTTAACTGACACAACCGTGATTACACATATTGCCGGGCTGATGCGAGAGCGTGGCGCGGATGTATGGTTTGAAAAATCTGCGGAAGAACTTCTTCCACCGGACACGACGTGTCCAGGATGCGGGAGTCAGGTATTTAAAAAAGAACAAGACATCTTGGACGTTTGGTTTGAGTCAGGCGTGAGTCATGCGGCTGTTCTGCAGGCCAGGGATGCACAGTGGTGGCCGGCAGACCTCTATCTCGAAGGATCAGACCAGCATCGAGGGTGGTTTCACAGTGCCCTGTTAACCTCTGTGACAACGAACCAGTGTGCCCCATACAAAGCGGTGTTGACTCATGGGTTTGTCGTGGATGGTGAAGGCAAGAAAATGTCTAAGTCTGCAGGGAATGTGGTGGCCCCGCAAGATGTCATCAATCAGTCAGGAGCCGATATTTTACGGTTGTGGGTGGCGTCGCAGGATTATCAGGAAGACTTGAGGATTTCGCCGGATATCTTGAAACAGACGGTCGATGCCTATCGGAAAATTCGCAATACCACCCGCTTTTTATTGAGTAATCTCTATGACTTTGACCCCGCTCATCATCGTATGGCTTATGATGATTTATCACGAGTCGACCAATGGGCGCTCCTTCGCCTCAGCCGTCTGATTGCGGCCATGCAGAAGGCGTATGGAGATTTTCAGTTTCGTCAGGCTGTGCACGAACTTGATTATTTTTGTTCGGTGGACATGAGTGCGACGTACTTGGATATTCTCAAAGATCGGCTTTACACGTTTCCGAAAAACTCAACCTTGCGGAGAGGATCACAGACGGTCATCTTGGAAATTGCCGTTGCGTTGTCGAAACTCATGGCGCCGATTTTGAGCTTTACGTCAGAGGAAATTTGGCAGACTCTACGCAACCGTCTGCCTGAGGATACTCAAGTGTTGAGCGTGCATGTTTCTTCGTTTCCCAAGAGTGATCCACGTTGGAAGAATCCTCAAGTCGAACAGGAATGGGCGCTTCTGCTGGACGTGCGGACGGTGGTGCAACATGCGTTAGAGAAGCAGCGGCGAGAGAAAGTGATTGGAGCCCCGTTAGAGGCTCAAGTGGCAATTCATGCCACGGCGAAGCATTATGATCTACTCAAGCAGTGTGAATCAGATCTGCCGGCGCTTTGTATTGTTTCCCACGTGCAGGTTGAGCAAAGTGAATTGTACGCGGCTGACAAAGGCCTGGTCTCCGACGATGATCTCGAAGTCATGGTGGATGTGGGAAAGGCGGACGGGACGAAATGTGAACGTTGTTGGAACTTTCGAGTCGCGGTCGGTACGGATTCTCAACATCCGACCTTGTGTGACCGTTGTCTGGAAGCTGTTGTGTCGTGACCATGGTCAAACGATTTTCAATTCTGGCGATTGTGAGTTTGGTCATCATTGTGGTTGATCAGATCACAAAGTCCTATATCGCCACGACGATGTATCTTCATCAGTCCATTCCCATTATTCCTGAATATTTTAGTCTGACCTATATCAGAAACCCCGGTGCGGCCTTTGGCATTCTTGCGTCGAGCAGCAGCGGGTTCCGGATGGTCTTTTTTCTCATCACGTCCATCTTTGCGCTTGGCCTGCTCTTGACTATTTTCGTGAGGCTGCAGCCAAATGATTGGTGGGGGCAGCTGACGATCTCGAGCATTTTCGGCGGCGCGATTGGAAATCTGATTGATCGTCTACAGTTTGGCGAAGTCATCGATTTTCTAGATTTTTATGTCAATGGGTATCACTGGCCGGCGTTTAATGTTGCTGATATGGCGATCAGCCTTGGTGTCTGTTCTCTGTTTCTTCTGTTTGCGTTTGAAAAACGAAAGCCAGAACTGTCTCCACAACAACCTCAAGAAGATCTCCGCTAACAGCCTTCAACTCCTCAGCTGCATATTCTACGTTCTTCATTCACATGATACCTCTCAAAGGTTATGTGTGTTCTCATCGCACCGAGGTACGCTTCTCACACGACGAGATAGATTTCCTGTTCGTGATAGAGGCGAACGGCATGTCACAAACTTAATCTTGGGGACTTACACTTGTATTCATTGTGTGCTGTGCAAGACTTGAGAGGAAGTCGTGACGGGTTGTTCATTCTCTGAAGGAAAGTAACTGATGATGCGCCGTGGATTGAGATACTCTCGCATCGCATACGGAATTTCTTTGGGTTGAAAGCTTTTGATGATCGAAAGATTGTCTTCTTGGGAGAGATCAATGATCAGGGCTTCTTCTTTTGGAATCTCTGAGGAGTAGAGCATCACCCAAGGGGCCATACGTGCTTGAGGGTTGATGCTGCTGACTATGCCGATATTGCCATCGGACAACTCAACAAGGGAGCCAGGCGGGTAGACACTCAACATCTGGACTAAGGCCACGACCGCTTTGTCCCAGAGAGCCCCTCGTCTATTTGCGTACAGATAACAAAGGGCTTCATACGGTGTCAGGCACTTGGTGATGTCGGGATGGTTGCACAATTCATCATATTCATCAACGGCCATCACAATTTTTGAAAAGAATCCGATCTCGGTCTCCAGTAACCCAAGTGGATACCCTGAACCATCAAGTCGTTCATGATGTTGTTCGATGATATCGAGACTATAATTGGACATACTTCGAAAATTTTCCGTTAAGCTTCGTCCATTTTGAGGATGTATTCGCAACACCTTCGTGTCCGGTGTTGTTCGATAAGATTTCGGGCCACTATTTGTGCGCTCAAATTCGAGCAGTCCCAGGTCATGAAAAAGGGCACCCATCCCAATTGCCGTGAGTTCCTCCTCCTCTTGTGTAAAGGCTTGTCCCAGCATCATAGAAAGAGCGCACACATTCAGCGAATGCATGAAGAAGTCATCAACGTCATCCGGTGCGCTCATGAGATTCATCAGAGCCATCGAACTTGTTGGGTCGCCGATAATTTTCCCAAGTGAAGCGACCATATCCGAAGCTCTTCCCATAGCTTTTGAATGACCCGTTCGAAGTTCTTGATACATAAGTTTGCTTTGTTGAAGAACGGCCTGATAGGCCTGGTCCGTTTTCCGTAATTGTTTTCGTCGTGCGGTGTAGGTCTCCCGTCTTGTTTCTGCTGTCTCTTCCACACGACAGTGAGCTATTGTTTCTTGATTGGAGTCGAACGGGACGTTCTCCTCTTCAGTGATATCTTCTAACAAGGGTGTGACGTCTTTTCCAGAAGATTCTTCAGAAGATAGTGGGTCAGAACGATCTGGATCATACAGGAGTTTTACTTTTGTGAGCCCACGTATTGTCTCAATATCTTTGGCCTGTTTGATTTTAAAGGTATTCGTGGAAAAAGGATGACTAAACCATGAGCCTTCAATTTTTATATACAGACCGATTCGAAGGTCATCGTGATGGTTGAGAGAAAGAAATGCCATAAGGAAATTCGTTATACCGTTGTATCTTCCAATCGTTCTGGGTGATGAATCATGGTTTGAGTGTCTCTGAGAAATGTGTGATTCTTAATGAGAGTGCCGTCTCACCCAAAAACGCCTAGAGTCTCGTTTTGGACAAACAGAGTAATCAAAAAAGAACGCACCTTATTAAAAGAATTTTCGGTTAAAAAGAGC
>BQIY01000349.1 GCA_021604265.1 Nitrospirales bacterium | reverse complement strand
CGCGATGTCACTCACAACTCCAGGACAGAGATGATTGATGAACGCGAGGGCTTTGTTGATCGAATATTTTCTTGCGGCAAATCCGCAGGCCAGGACAAAAACTTCCCGCCATCGATCAAAGTCTTGTAGAACGAGACTGGCTGGCCGACCAGGATCATGATCCGTCCGCAGGAGATAGCAAGCTGCCAGAAATTCTTGAAACGTTCGATGTGGAAATCGATACGCATCGATTTTATGAGGAATGAGGAGGCCCGACCGCTCACGAATGTACTGGACGAATTGCCCCGCTTTGTCCCAACTCCCGCCGAGGTACGTTTGAAGGCATTGCCGGAGGTCTGATTCCCGTATGTCGGGCGTCTCCTCACTCGATGGGAGTTGATGCGCCTGAAACGCGGCCTCGCAAAGTCCATCTCGCAGGTCAGTCATCTTCAAATGGGGGATGTTCAAATGCTGCACGAGCCCCGTTTCCTGACCTAACCGCTGCTGCCACCGTTCCATCAATAGATCGACGGCATCGTTGTACAATTCCGTCCGATCCTCTGGTAGCTTGCCCTGAAAGGTATGGAGTTGAACCATCACGGTGAGCAGTAATGGACGTTCCGCAAGCCCGCGCAGATCTTTTCGCTTGATCGCCTGCGTTTGCAATTGCTTCATTCGCCAAGAGGCGTCGTGCTCGCTCAGTCGTTTTCTTTGCGTGAGCTGCTGGTACCAATTTTCGACAAACCGTTCAATCTGCCTTTCATTGAACGGCGCCAAGGTGACATGATGAAAGTTTTGGAGTTTCCACGGTTGTCCGATATAGGCATAGGGTCGGCAGGTCACCACATAACGGTGCTGAGAATAGTGGCTCACGAGATCGTTGACGACATCCACGATCAGCTTTCGTTGATCCTGCGGGACTTCATCCAATCCATCCAAGACGACCAAGGCCTTCGCCTGATCCGGCTTCATGACCGCTTCCAGGAAGATCCAACTTTCTGGGATGCTCCACGATTCCAACAATTCCTTGAGATAATCTCTGACCACTGACGCCTTCCCAGCCTTCACCTTGTGCTCTACGGCATGGCCGGCCAGTTCTTTCAACTCCACCCACACCGGCAGTATCGGACCATGCTCCCAAGGATTGAGCTGTTCGAGCCAGGCCCTAGAATCATCCTTGAGGCCTGTTTGTGCCAACACGTAGGCCACATGTTTCGCGAAAGTAGATTTGCCAGACCCCGGATCTCCCATGACAAGGAGACGAGATTCTTGGTTGAGTTTTTCTAGCGCGGGAATCCGTCGATCTTCCGTTTGACTTGCCAATTCCCGCCGCAGCTCGTCTTCCCGTTCCACCGGTCGCAACGCTTGCGTATCTAAATCCGTATAAATATCTGCCAGACCCAGT
The DNA here is from genome assembly GCA_021604265.1 of Nitrospirales bacterium. Next base: position 2,377 of record BQIY01000349.1, on the reverse strand, counting down.
TGCTCCCCCTTGCTAGGGTCCGCATACGTCGCATGCACTTGGCTCCAAGGAAGCAGATTGGTTTCCCGAACCACTGCTTTCAGATACTGGGTTGTTAAAACTCGCTGTGGCAGCTCGGTTCGGGGTTTCTCTCCCATCACAACCGTGATGGTTTCCCCCTGAAAGGCAGGACTGTTTGGTCCCGTCGTCACCGGGCCTCGAATGTTTTGAGCTGCGACACCACCTGCTCCACTTGCGATAGCGTTATCACCTTGGGCAAGACCACCACTCCCACCCTGGGTTACTGAATAACTCGTCGATGTGAGTAACCCTTCCCGTTTTAAGATCTCTTCTAATCGTCCGAGTTGTTTGATCAGTTCCTTATCTTGAGCCACGTCTGTGGCTTCTAATTTCTTTTCTAACGTCTCTCGTCGCACTTTTGAATTGGGCTTCTCTTCCACGTCCTCTAACGCCTCTATGACATCGTCGTCTCCACCCACGATGGCCTTGATTCGATTTTTAATGGCGTTATAGAGATCCTTGACGGCCTCTGATGCTAAGGCCCCAACGGCAACACCTAAGAGACTCCCTATCGTAATCGGGTCCATTCCGTCTTCCTTTTTTGCGATGAGATATTGGCTGCTACCGGCACCACGGTTCATCTACGAAGGGATTATGCCAAATAGAGATAAAAATGCAATCAATTGGTTCACGCAATTATCCCTTTTGAATACGTAACTAGGCGTGCTAGTATGCCTAGATGCGCATTGACTCACTCACAAAAAGAATAATGTTTCTTAAGTATTCGATTTGGGATCATTGGCGTTTTTTGTGGTGGGGAATTCCGGCCATATTGGGGTTCATTTTTACTTATCGAGATGAATTTCTTCCAGAAGAAATTCAACAGAAATACCAGATCATTAACTTAATCCCCATGTGGGAGGCAGAAACCTGGATTATCATAATCTCATTGGTGGTCTTTGTCCTTTTCTTTGAAGGAAGTTTTAAGAGATATGTCGCGTTAGAGGAAAAATATGAAAAATTGATGATTCCAACGTTGGCTCTTCAGTTTTTCCCTGCTCAATCAAGCTACATAACACCTGAAATTCAAATGCGTCCCAAATTATTTAGGATTTCTATCAGAAATATTAGTTTGAAAACCGCCAAGAATGTAACGGTCAAGTTAACAAGGATTTCCTCCTGGCCACAGGCTATGGGTGTGCTGCCTATAACACTTAGGAAAAAAGATACAGAGAATCACAGCTTATATTCATTCACAATTAATCCTCAAGATAATGAATTTATAGATGTTTTGCAGGTTTCTCGTTTTAACACCAATAGAGGGGCAAGTGAGCCTAGCGAAACTCTCCCATATTTTGACTTCTGCTTTGCCACCTCAGGCGATCTAGCGATTCCTGCACCGGAAAGACTAGGCAGCCCATACGAAATAACGATTGAGGTAACAGGAGATGGAATCATTGGAGATCGCCGAAATTTTATTTTGTTTGAAAAAAATGGCGAATTTTTCATGAATATGCTTTCCGATGGAGGACTTGAGACATGTTCAGGGGAAAATACCTCAGCTTAGATGAGGCCAGAAAGAAGAGTAAGCAGGGCAAAGATAAATTTGACCGATTTTGTAAGGAACATCCGTCAACAGGAAAAAAAAAGACTTTCGACCAATTACTTAACGTGATGGCGAAAAGCCCGCAAACAAGCGAGGAAACATCTTTTCAGGATTCAGGCGCAGATTGAAGCGATATTCAAATTCAACCAAATATTTGGAGAGAGGTTTGCCCGAGACATAAATATGCGTACCACAAATGCTCTGTTTCAATTGTGACCAAAAGCCTTTGATGGAATTAGTGTGTTGAATACTATTTTCCCATTTTTCTTCACGATGATTCACCGATCCATGAGTATTGCCATATTTCGACAATTTGTTATAGCTCGGCAGTTCATCAGTACTAATCGTCGATAGTGGTGCAATGTTCGCTACAATATGAGGTTCAAGCATCTTTCGTCTCAAATTGGGCACTACTTTCGTCATAACAAATCCGTTACGTTCCAACATTCCCATGACTGTGGTTTTCCCAGGAGCACCACGACCACGCTTGCCAACAGATCGTTTACCTCCGATCATCGTTTCATCGAATTCAATGGGAACTTTGAGCGGTTTATCTCCATCAATCTTGTCCATGTATTTACGAATTTCATGACCCATACGCCAAGCGGTTTTGTAAGTGACTCCCAATTGTCGTTGAAGCTCTTTGGCCGAAACGCCATGACTAGAAGTCGTAAACAAGTACATGGCATAGAACCACTTTTGCAATGGGGTGTGAGAAGACTGAAATGGTGTACCTGCCATTGGGTGAATATGATGACCACACCAAGCACA
>BQIY01000348.1 GCA_021604265.1 Nitrospirales bacterium | reverse complement strand
GAATGATCGGTCATTGCGTGTGGTGGCAACGGGACTTGGAGGCGCTGCCAATGGTTTTGTCCGGGAGGCGCGATTTGACATTACCGCAGCCTCTGAAGTGATGGCGATTCTTGGATTGGCTTCTGATCTCAAGGATCTTCAGCGGCGCTTAGGGAACATTAAGATTGGACGTACCGCCAAAAAAGATCTGGTTTTTGCGAAAGATATACATGCCGAAGGGGCCATGACGGCATTATTGAGAGACGCGATCAATCCCAATCTGGTTCAGACGCTGGAACGGAATCCTGCCTTGGTCCACGGCGGGCCGTTTGGAAATATTGCGCATGGGTGTAATTCGGTGGTCGCGACGAAAACCGCATTGAAACTTGCCGATTACGTCGTGACCGAAGCGGGTTTTGGCGCGGACCTGGGTGCGGAAAAGTTTTTTAATATTAAATGTCGGCATTCAGGGTTGCAACCGGCCTGTGCGGTTGTCGTTGCGACGATTAAGGCGTTGAAACTTCATGGCGGAGCTGACGCGAAACGGCTTGAGCAAGAAGATCTCGAAGCATTGCAGCACGGTCTTCCTAACCTCTTACGACATTTAGAAAACGTTAAAAAATTCGGGGTACCGACTGTCGTGGCCATAAACCAGTATACCTCCGACACAAAGGCTGAAATCGAATTCGTCAAGAAAGAGTGTGGAAACTTTGGGGTGCATGTGGTTCTTGCCGAACATTGGGCCAAGGGCGGAGAGGGGGCTCTGGAATTAGCGGAGGAAATCGTACACCTGTTGGATCAAAATGAGGCTGACTTTCGTGTTCTCTACCCCGATACCTTGCCGTTGGCTGATAAAGTGCGAATGATCGCACAGGAAGTGTACCGGGCTGATGGTGTTGAGTTTCCCAAGCCCGTCTTGGATCGGTTTGCTGAACTTGAACAATCCGGGTATGGCCATTTCCCCGTGTGTATTGCCAAAACCCAATATAGTTTTTCAACGGATCCCGCCAGAAAAGGTGCGCCAATTGGGTTTACGATTCCCGTTCGCGAAATACGCCTGTCATTCGGTGCGGAATTTATTGTGGTATTGGCCGGGGATATTATGACCATGCCGGGCCTTCCCCGTGTACCGTCAGCGAATGCGATTGGCGTGAATGAGAAAGGCGAAATTTCCGGCTTATTTTGACCAAGACGCAGGTGAGCTGAAAAGGTATTGTAGGTGTCTATGGCTGTGTAGAAGATGGGAGCAACACGGCTCCCTCAATAGTTTTGAGGGGCCATGTTGATAGTTACGAAGTTAGCGGTCTCCTGACGCGTATGCTCGTACGAATTTTTTATGACGACGCAGTCGATCTTTGCTGCTTGCGAAGGCGATAGGCTAGAAGCCCGGCAAAGCCAGTGCCGAACAACAGAATGGTCGAAGGCTCTGGATTGACCACGGTCCCGCCGGGGTTGGAGTCTGGTCCGTTTGAAGTGATAAGATCCGCTCGCAATGTGGAGGGCGTAAGTCCAACGGTGGTGACCGTCGATCCGATGATGATTTGAGATGCGCTCACATGTCCGCCATTGACGTAGACCCCTTGTGAACTATTTCCGCTGAAGAACCCGAAGCCGCCATTGCTGGGAACGTTCCAGAGTTGCCCTGATGAGGTATCGCTTCGTCCGCCCGTCAAAAACGTTCTGGTGCTTGTATCAAAATTAAAATTAAAAGAGGATGAGCGTTCATTGGAGGCCAAATCCCAACGACCTAACGAGGCGTTGTTCTGAAAACCTTCGATTGAAAAGCTGTCTAAATATGTGCCGTTAATCACCCCCGTCAGCGTATCGGCATGTTCGAACGTCCCTGTCATGGCATAGCTGTTGCCGCCTGTCCATGAGATTGTGTAAGACGCGGCATAACTAGATGTCGCGAAGCAAGCGAGGCACATGGCACTGAAGAGAATCCCACTGTACATGGAGTGTTTCATGAACAACCTCTCCTTCTTACTTGGGCCTTTGTAAGGTATTAAATTGTGAGTCGAGGGGGTGCTGTATGCTATGTGGAGTATGATATAGCAGGCTTGAGGCTTTAGCAATAAGGGCGGGGCAAGGGTTTTCCGTATGTGTTAAGCGGGAGCATGCCGGCTTTTCCTCACTCGTGGTACATTGGGAACATGAGGCACGAACAGATCTTTTCCCTTCAATCAGACTATTCACCTAAGGGTGATCAGGGCAAGGCGATTGCGTCTCTTTCTCAAGGGATTCAGCGAGGGTTGGCGCACCAAGTCTTACTCGGAGTCACCGGGTCCGGCAAAACTTTTACGATGGCCAATGTCATTGCGAATATTCAACGGCCAACCTTGGTGGTGGTCCATAATAAAACGTTGGCTGCACAGCTGTATCAAGAATTCAAAGGATTTTTCCCGGACAATGCCGTTGAATATTTTGTGAGCTATTACGACTACTATCAGCCGGAGGCCTATATTCCGACCACCGATACCTATATTGCCAAAGATGCGTCAATCAATGACACGATTGATCAAATGCGGCATGCCGCGACTACGGCCCTTTTGGAACGCAATGACATTATTATCATTGCGTCGGTGTCGTGTATCTATGGCCTTGGTTCACCTGAGGTCTACCATGAGATGTTGTTGTATCTGGAAGAAGGGATGGAAATTCGGCGTGATGCGATGCTGGCCAAGCTGGTGGACATTCAATATTCCAGAAATGATTTAGAGTTGCAGAGGGGGACATTTCGCGCCCGTGGAGATGTGGTCGAAATTTTCCCGGCTGCCTCAGACTCCAACACCATTCGCGTTGAAATGTTTGGCGATGAAATCGAGGCCATCTATGAAATTGATCCGCTTACGGGGCAATCATTGCGGCGCATCCCCAAGGTTCCAATTTACCCCAAAACCCATTATGTGATTGCGCCGGATCGCCATGAACGGGCCATCCAGGGCATCGAAGAAGAACTCGAAGAACGTATCGCGTATTTTCAGCGGAACAATCAACTTTTGGAAGCCCAGCGAATCGAGCAACGGACGAAATATGATTTAGAAATGATTCGGATGATGGGGTATTGCCATGGCATAGAAAACTATTCCCGGCATCTGAGCGGACGGGCTCCTGGAGAACCGCCGCCCACATTACTTGATTACTTCCCGAAAGACTTTTTGCTGATTGTCGATGAAGCCCATGTGACGATCCCGCAGTTCGGTGGCATGTATGAGGGCGACCATTCTCGAAAGCAAAACTTGGTGAATTACGGATTTCGTTTACCGTCAGCACTCGATAACCGTCCCCTCAAATTTCCCGAATTCGAACAGTGTATGCATCAAGTCGTGTATGTGTCAGCCACCCCCGGTCCTTATGAACTGAAACGAGCGGGGAAGGCCGTGGTGGAGCAAATCATTCGTCCGACAGGGCTGATGGACCCTGTCATGGAAGTGAAGCCGGCAAAAGGACAGGTTGAGGATCTACTGAAGGAAATTCGTGATGTCATCGACAAGGGCCATCGTGTTCTGGTGACCACGTTGACGAAGCGAATGGCTGAAGATCTCACCGAGTATTATCACGACGTGGGACTGAAGGTCCGGTATCTTCACTCGGATATCAAAACGCTCGAACGTGCTGAGATTATTCGAGACCTTCGGCGCGGTGTGTTTGATGTGCTTGTCGGCATTAACTTGCTTCGAGAAGGCTTGGATCTTCCAGAAGTCAGTCTCGTGGGGGTCCTGGATGCCGATAAGGAAGGGTTTTTACGAGGTCAGCGTGCCCTGATTCAGACGGCAGGACGTGC
>BQIY01000347.1 GCA_021604265.1 Nitrospirales bacterium | reverse complement strand
ATTTTTTGTAAATCAAAGCCTCGATACATCGCAGCCACGACATGTGTGGGGTGCACATGTACCACGGCCCGTGTTTTGTTCATCCCCTTGAGTAACAAATAATGCATATGGAGCTCACCCGATGGATTCGTATCTTTCGGGATCTGCATGGATCCATTGGCTAACTTGATTTTAACCATGTGCTCAGGGTGAACAATCGTTTTCCGCCATCCCGATGGCGTGATATAAATATAGACACTTCTGGCGCGTCGCAAGCTGCAATTCCCATCTCGTGATGTAATCCATCCTCGTTCATAACATCGTCGTAAGACATCGCCAATTGCTGTAATCATGGGTGTTGGACTCCTTTTCGTCCGTATTTCGTTGCTCGTATTTCGTATCTCGTAAAAAAAGACTACAGACTCTTGAGTCGGCTATAGGTTTGTGATGGAGATACGTGCATCTTCCTGTTTCCGTTTGATATTCCACTATTGCTGTCTTGAAGTCTAGAGAAAGCACGAAAAATGACATGTAACGGAGAACGCTTAGGGCTTAAAAAACACATGATAAGGAGATAAGGAGAGAAGAGAGATCAGAACCCTGGTTAGGATATGACGAAAAGATTCCTTCTCCACATGGAACCCATTACAGTTGCTTAATGACGTATCCTTTTTCTCTTAACATGGCGAGCAAGCCTTGCTTGCCAAGCAGATGGAGGGTGCCGACCACAATCATTGTAGTTTCATGTTGCTGTAAATATGATTCGAAATGCGGAAGCCAATTGTTGTTTCTCCGGGTAATCAGTGCCTCGTAGACTTCAGGGAATTTCTTCATATTCTCTAACATCACTTCCAAGCCTTCAAGCTCTCCATGTGTCCAGGAATCGACCAATTGGTGTGTTTGTTGCTCGAGAATGTCGACTTCTACAAGGGTTTGAAGTAGAAATTGTTCCTGAGTTGTAGCCGACAAACCATCAAAAAGATTCAGTTGATATTCAACGGTTTCAAGGCCTTCGACAGTTTTCCTCTGGGCTTTGGCCTTTTGGAAAAAATGCTGATCGACCCCATGATTTGTTCCAAATCCCAGTTTCTGTAGTTCTAGCATGGTGATCGTTGTGGCCAGCATCCAAGGTTTCATGCGGTTGAACATTTCGATGCGATACCCACGCTTTTTAAGTTTCGACTTCACAAAAGCCAAATTTTCCGGCGAAAGTGCATCCTGCAATGTGAGACCATCCGTATACAGCCCTTTGGATAAAGAATATTTCTGCGTGAGCGGTGAGGCTATCTCCTCAAGGTTTACTTCGAAGACAAGGTGCGAGGCCGACTCAAATGCGTGATTAATGGTATCGTGTAGCGGGTAGTTCTCTTGTTTGAGAACATGGACTGAACCCAGAAGGTAGATCGTATTTTTCCCTGAAGTCACGCTCCATAAGCAGCTGGTTGCGTGAGCCTGTCCAAGGTCATTTGCCTGTAGCGAGTGAGGTAAAAGAAGTTGGAGGAGGCAAACGAAAAGGAGAAATGCCGGTTGTTGTCGAAATTGCATGAGTAGATTCCTTGGCAAATGGTCGAACAATTGAGTGTCGTTGTGTCACGCGATATTTGACGGTCCATTATCAAAATGGATGTGGTGATTGGATACTGCCATGAATATCGGTAAAGATGCTCTGTTTCTGAATAAGAAGGGACTGAAGAACTTCAAGAAGGGCTGTGGTGCCGATGTAGGGTGAACTCGAAATAGAGAATGTCCACAGGTTGGCAAGAAAACGTCACGATGCTTTTTCCTATCCGATAAAAGGGTATGGTACGGACGATTATTTTGTGAGTGGGGCAGACTGTCCCCATTGTTCAGTAAAGACAAATTGCGATAGCGGATGACGTGTGCGTTCAGCTAACTCACGCTCCCGCAGTTCATCCGATAAGTTCTCAGGGTCTCCCATATAGCCAATAGCTAACCCCGTTACTGCTTCATGGTTTTCAGGAATATTATAGAGCGACTTCGCAACGTCGGGAAAAATTCCAGCCATTTGATGGACGCCCAGTCCAAAATCTGTCGCCTGTAATACGAGATTGCCTACGGCCAGACCAATATCATGGAGGGCATGGCGATTGGGTTTCCCATTGTGTGCAAATGTCAGTTTTGCCACAGTCAACATCAGGACAGGGGCATGCTTCGCCCAACGCTGATTCGCTTCAGCTAAACAGGTGAGCATTTTTGCGTGCTCGTCCTCTTGTTGTTTCGTCGCCACGAGAAACCCCCACGGTTGTTCATTAAAACATGATGCCGCCCATCGCGCAGCTTCCAGAAGGCTTTGGAGTGTTTCTTCCTTGACAACGTCTATTGCAAACGCTCTGGGGCTCCATCGTTCCTGCATAAGAGTATGAATAGGGAATTGCGTGTGGGCAGACTTTTTCATATCGTAATCCTTATGATAAATATTAACTGAAATCTGGATAATGACGAGAACTATGATGGAAAAACTCGTCTTGTTGGGAAATTTTCCACATTGGATTTGTCACGAGTGTGAGTTTGAGGTATCGAGGGTGTGGTTGAAGGTCTTTGGTCAACGTCGTTGCTTCGAGCATTTCAAGGCATGTGGAATCCTCATTGAGGGTTGGGACAGGACCGGTATCAGAGAGAAAGAAGAAGTCAGTGTCCCAAAAGTAGAGATCAACCATTTCCTGAAAGTCAATATTTTGAAGTCGATACGCTGAAATGGTCAGGCTCTGGTCCTCTTCTTGTGCAGCCAGGTCTTGATGCACGGCACAATAATTTTTGAGGCATTCATAGATCAAGAGACAATGATAATCGTTCAGTCGGTACACCGTGTCTGTTTGGCTAGCGGTATATAATTGTTCGATGGTGACAAGTGCACTATAGGGTGTGAAGATTTCTGACATCTGACCATAGCCTGCTTCCCAGGTATCGATATCATTGTCCATGGAAATACGTGAAATTTCTTGACGTTCCGATTCAAGTGCGTCATGAAGGATTGCTTGAAAGACGAGGTCTGGTTTTATTTGAAAGTACAGCATCGTACGTCCCAATGATGGGTTGTGGGAGGTTTCGCCTGAGGTACGCCCCTATACGAGGCCGTCAGTCAATCGTGAATCATGTGGAAGATTCTGTCAACATCGAAGCGGCGAGTTCGAGTAGCTCTTGCATTTTAAAGGGCTTTTTAAGGGTGTGATTTGCCCCTACCTGTTTTGCAAGATCGAGGAGATTGACATGGATATGTTCGCCTCCTCCTGATATCGCGATGATTTTGATGGATGGAAAGTCACGACGCAGTTCGCGAATGGTTTCAAACCCTTCTTTCCCCGGCATGAGCATATCTAAAATGACCAGGTCTGAGGGGGCCGCTCGGTACTGTGCGGTGCCTTCATGGCCATCACAGGCAATATGGACTTGATACCCGGCCACTTCAAAGGCTTCACGAAGCACTCCACACACTTGTTGGTCATCGTCAATAACTAAGATTGAAGGCATGAGTGTTAAGCTTGTCTTTTTGTCATATTCTTGTGGTGAGGTCCATTCGTGGATTGTAGCGCGTTAGCCATAAAATAGAAACTTAACGTGTTATTAAAAGGAACAGAAAGAATCGAAACGGGAGGAGCGTGTGGCCGCACATGCCCAGGAGGTGAGATACGTACTGCTGCGTGAGCCTATGGCTTGAGACTGCGCTGATAAAGGGGCGAGTTTCTCTGAAATGACGGAATGGTGGCTATACGGAAAACGGTATAATGTTCGCCTTCTTCAGGCCGAAGGGGCTTTTTCTTTATGTTGGGAGTAGTAA
>BQIY01000346.1 GCA_021604265.1 Nitrospirales bacterium | reverse complement strand
TGATTTGGGGATGCGTATCGAGAAATTTGACGAGGATTTGGGTATTGATGCATTTGGCCAGCATACGGACGTCAAGTGTGCGCATGCCCTGAATAACCTCAAATGCCGAATCGGCATTCAGGAATGCCCCTTTAATGTAGTACACGTTCCAGAACATGGTGTCACGCCATGATTTCGCGCCTTGGGATTGAACAGCTTCATCGGGTTCGTACCCCTTGGGGGCAAACATGTCATGAGTACGGCCGATCACGGTGCCGGCGATGACGGTGCCGGTGCCGCTGAGGTCTTTCGTATAGCTGTGAATGACAAAGTCCGGGCGTTCGTCGGGATTCTCTCGTTGTAAAGGGCGAACAAGAAATGGTGTCCCCACGGTGGCGTCGAGCATGACCCGTAGGCCTTCGCTGTGGGCTAACCGACAGATCGCCGGTATGTCGAGAACGTCTCCATGGGGATTAGACGGAGACTCCACATATAAATAGGCTTTACGTCCTGCACTGAACCGATCAGCGTATTTCTTTTTCACCCGGTTCCAACAGTCGGCAAAGTTTGTCGCCTCACATCCATCGAATTGTTCAACGGCAATCTCGAGATTGCCTTCTTTGGCGTACCAGTCATAAATGAGCTGATGGGCTCCTCCATAGATATTGCGGCTGGTGATCAAGACATCGTCCCGTCCAAGCACATGTGATAATACGCCGTCGATCGCGGCCATTCCGCTGCTAAAGTTCCATGCGAAGTAGTGTTCGGCATAGGGGCCGGCTTCGAGGTCGACGACAAAATTCGCGAGAGAAACCGATGTGGGATTCAATAATCGGGAATAGATCTCCAGTAGCAGTTCCTTACCCTTGAAGGCATCTTCGATCCACTCGGCGCAAGCGTAGATATACGTGGCCGTTCTGGCAATGACGGGCGTCGCTGAAAACAGCGCGGTGACGTTATCAAATGCAGCGTAGGGTCCCTTTGTGGCCCGTGTTGCCGGATGGTAGTCCAAGGCCTGGTATGTTCGCCGAAACGGGTTCTGTGCCGTGTCCAATAATTTGGCCAGTTGGAAGGAGAGAAATTTCTTGGCATTGAAGTACGCAATTTGATCACTACGATCGAGTTCATCAATGGTTTTGAGGGTTAGAGTCCAGAGTAATTCGAAGTCGGTCTGTGATTCGTACAGGCGTTGAGTAATTCTGGCAAGAACTTCTCCGAAGTCGCTATTCGCATCAATGCCAAAATGCATCAACTGCTCGGCAACCAGCGCTTCGGCACTGTCGGCACTTGTCGTATTGCGCTTTGGAGACAGTTTCCGCATGCCGTCTAGGTTTTGTTCTTGAGATGAAGCCATACGGTTCTTTGGCGTAGATTCCATAAATCGGCCTTCCTTTCGGCAATACCTACACTATACCTGTATGAGGCCCTGTTACAAAGCGTCAGTGTCGAGAAGAATAGGTGGTGTATTGAGGAACGAAGGAATTGAAACATTCCCGTTCCTTCCTGTTCCTTTTTTATCATCGTTATTTGAGTTTTGGTCAAACCCTTTTACTGAAACCGCGTTAGGCTCGTCACATGACTCCATTCACTGTTGACCGCGTTTCATTATAAAATTTCAATGATCAGTGAGGGCTCGGTCAGTCTTTTCCACGATACGAAAATACCCGCATACGTCAGTTGTGAATACGGCTTTATCAAGTCGGGCAAGAATACTGTCCAGATGACTTTCTCTTGGTGCTGTTCGAAAGGCCGTATCAAATCCATATGTGTTCCGTACCATACGTCCTGGTTACGTCAAACATTATTTTTGGCTAATTAGGCAACAAGGCTGTTCTCATTATATAATAAGGAAACAGAATACATCGCCAAATACGTTAACACGCCATCCGTCACATACACGCATTTTAGGAGACACAACGCAATGGAACGGCCCTCTGCGCTGGGAATCAAGAAAGTGTATTCGATTGAATTTGTGGTCGATTACTTCGACCGCAGCCGCGACTTCTACCTCAATAAAATGGGATTTCTCGAAACTCATCAGTCCACACGCGAGTGGGAGGAGAAATTCAAAAGCAAGGCCATCTATTTTTCCGCCAATGACATCAAGATCATGGTGTCGTCTCCGCTGACAACCAATAGCTATACCGCTCAATATTTGCAAACCTTGTGTCCGGGAGTTCGTAAGATCGTCCTGCAGGTAGACAATTTGAATCATACGATTGACTACCTGCAAGACCACCATGCAACATTCGTCCATAGAGAAAAAGAAATTCATTCCCTCAATAGTTGCCACCGTTTTATTACCATTGCCACTCCGATTGGTTTTTTAGAGTTTACCTTTCTGGAAATTGAAGGACAGGATGATGAAGTCCCCATGTTTGAAAAAATTTCTTCTCCCTCGCCTGAACGTTCACCGTTGAACAACATAGACCATATCACGATAAACGCAAGAACTATCTATCCTATTTGGAATTTCTTCGAGGAGGTGATGGACTTCAAGAAGTTTTGGACCGTGTCCTTTCATACCCCGGATTTCACGTCTGGGAAAAAAGGAACCGGGTTATTTTCACAAGTGATGTACGATCCCGGTTCGAACGTAAAGTTTGCTTCCAACGAACCACTGTATCCGCATTTCAATGACTCTCAAATTCAGACCTTTGTCGACAAAAATCATGGCGCGGGGATTCAGCACATCGCGTTGGCCGTGGATGACCTGGTCCATACGGTGGAAAAATTTCGATCACAGGGCATTGAATTTCTCCTCACGCCTGATACGTATTACGACCTATTGCCGGAACGAATGGCCGAACAACACATTGTCGACCTGAAAGAGAGCCTGACAGATTTAAAAAAACACGGCATCTTGATGGACGGTGAGGACGGCAAATACTTGCTGCAAATCTTTCTCAAGGACGCGTCTCTTCTCTACAACGATGAAAGCGCTGGGCCGTTTTTCTATGAAATCATTCAGCGTTGTGGCCATGGGGGATTCGGTGAGGGTAATTTTCGAGCTTTGTTTGAAGCCATCGAATTGCAGGAACCGATGTCATGAAGCTGTTGAGATATGTGTCCACGATTGGATCGCAGGATCATGGCCTTCTCATCGGACATGACATTTATCCCTTAATCCATATGACCACGACCGAGGCATTGGATGGACTCAGAGAGGGAGATCAACAATGGGAGAAAATACTGCAGCAATCTCCCATTGCATTGTCCGATGTTACGCTTTTGCCGCCGGTGGAATGTCCCGGGGCGTATCTGGATTTTTATACCTTTGAAGACCATGTTCGTACCGCCCGAAAAAAACGTGGATTGGATGTTGTGCCTGAATGGTATGAGTTTCCTGTTTGGTATAATGGATCCACTCGGTGTTTCAGTGGTGATGGTACAACGGTGTCTTTTCCGGAACACGAAAACAAAAAAGACTATGAACTGGAATTAGCCATCGTTATTAAATCGAAATGTCATCGGGTCTCCGTGGAGGAAGCGGAAACTGTTATTGGTGCCTATACAATTGTGAACGACTTTAGTGCCCGTCAGCTTCAGGGGAAAATCATGAAGATAGGGCTTGGCCCGGCTAAAGCCAAAGACTTTAATACCGGCTTGGGTCCCTGGCTGGTCACTCCCGAAGAGATTCCCGATCCGCGAAACCTTTCCATGCGCGCCTGGGTGAACGGTGAACTATGGTCGGAGGGCAATAGCGGCTCGTCGCATTTCACCTTTGCCCACATGATTGCCTTTGCTTCGGAAGATCAGACGCTCTATCCCGGAGACATTCTGGCCAGTGGTACCGTCGGG
>BQIY01000345.1 GCA_021604265.1 Nitrospirales bacterium | reverse complement strand
GTGTGCTCGCTGGAATCATCTCGGTTTCGTGTTCGATGATTTCGCCGGCAACCTCTCCTATGAAGCCGTTCACATTTGTTCCTCTCGCACAATCTGCGGACCCGGGGAGCATGCCCCCATGCGCTCCTCTGAAGTTACCGGACGGATTCACGCAATCGATTCTTATCCAGGAACGCTCTGTGTGTTCGAATGCAAGGGCGACTCTTGATGTCATCGCCCATACAAGTGATCAATCGGATATGCTGACGGTGAATGAAACGGGTCCTGCCGTTGGCCGGTATCTTTACCGTACCCATGAAACCAATGAAGGACGAGGGGCCATATCAGTTATGGATTTAGAGACAGGTCAAATGGCAATGCGCGAGGGTGAGGAATTTGGCGGCTGGGATAGATTGGATGGAATCGAATGGACGCCATGGGGGACCTTATTGACGGCGGAAGAGGCTGGTGCCCATGGACGACTGTTTGAATGTCAGGTCGACCGGCTGCACGTGACTTGTGTTGATCGTCCAGCCGTTGGGCGTATGTCACATGAAGGAATTGGGGCGGCAAAGGATGGAACCATCTATGTGGTCGACGAATTTAATGGCGGGTCGATCTTCAAATTCGTTCCTGAGACATTTGGAGATCTTGCCACAGGGCAACTGTTTGCGCTCAACGTTCACTCTGATGATGTGACGATTTGCTCTGAAGCGTCAGGAGTTGGTTTCACTCCCACCGGGAATGCCGAGTGGGTAACTCTCACGCCGGGCCGCAATCATGTGGAGACTGACCCGGCGTATAATGCGAGGGCGTCTGCGCGTGAAGCCGGAGTGACACCATTCTGTCGTCCTGAAGATGTCGAAATCATCGATGAAAATTTATACGTGGCCACGACGACGACACACACCGTCTTTCAAGTATCACTGTCCTCGGAACAACCAGTCGTTACGGAATACGTCGGGATCAACACGAATATGAACAGTGAAGAATCTGCGCCAGGCTATAGTCTGTTGAACCCCGATAATTTAGCCTCTGATCGAGCAGGAAATCTTTACATAACCGAAGACAACTCGGGCCAAAACGATATCTGGCTAGCGACTCCGGACATGGATGGCAATGGAGAAGCGGACTCTGTTGAGTTATTTGCCACGTTAACCACTCAAGGTGCAGAAGCCTCTGGTATTTATTTTTCACCTCAGGGACCAACAAGGATGTTTGTGAATGTTCAGCATGCCGAAGACGGGAATGATATGACGCTGGTTATTACGCCGGAGGACGGTCGAGAATAATGAATCGGCATGCTGATGTGTCATTGACGGGAAGAAACAATTTCTCATGAAGCCCTGTGTTCCCTCTGACTTTTAGAGTCTTTTATAAATGTGTCTTCTTGCATAGCTGGGAGTCTCTGATGGTCTCTATAAACAAGTCTGACTCAATAGATGTATCGGCGTTGCTTCAGGTTGCCGTTCAATCGGCCCAGGCACCGGCAGACATGATCCTAAATTATTTCAAGCAGACTGCTCTTATGGTGGAGAAGAAGCAGGATCACTCGCCCGTTACTGAAGCGGATAAAGAAGCTGAACGGTGTATCCGGCAGCAATTGGCCAAGCATCCATCGTCTGAATCAATAGATATTCTTGGGGAAGAACATGGACTTGAAGGAACCGGGGCACGATTTCGTTGGGTGATTGATCCCATCGATGGAACGAGAGGGTTTGTGCGAGGTATACCGCTGTTTGGCACGATTGTGGCGCTGGAGGATACTCAAACTCAGCGTGCGTTAGTCGGAGTTATCCATCTTCCCGTGTTGAATGTCACGTATTCAGCAGCACGAGGATTAGGCGCATGGTGTCAAGGCAAGCCTATGCGTGTTTCTTCTCTTGCCCATGTTGATGAGGCTATTATTGCTGTTGGTGATCCTTTGCAATTTACCCATGCACACTGTGAGGCCGCCTATCGTCGGCTTGGTGAGTTGTGTTCGTGTGTGCGAGGATATACGGATTGTTTCGGTCATGCTCTGGTAGTAGGCGGATCGATTGATGCCATGTTCGATCCTGACCTCAACCCCTGGGATGTGCTGGCGACTCAAGTCCTTATTGAAGAAGCCGGCGGAGCAATGCTGATGCGACCATCAGTGAACAAAGAAAAAGTTGATGCGTTGTTTGGGAGCCCGGCTCTCGTGGAATTTCTTTCTCGGGAACTACACTTTTAGTTCATGCTCCTATGACCTGAGAAAATTTGTTGTGTGACATCGTGTAATGGATCTGGAAACAGCTTGCCCGAGCGTGTCTTCTGTCTGTTTGCTTTCTTGTCATGTGTCACGGCAGTGTTCGGTCTTGTAGCCTTTTGTCTTGGGACATAAGAGTGCAGGGTTGACGGCGCCTTGAGTGTTGGATTTCCGACCTCATCCAGTTGATGGTGTCAGTCAGCACCTGTTTGTGCTGACGATTATTGGGAGAAAAGATCACATGACGGTGGTCCGGCCGTTTACGTGACATAGTGTGTTTTATTGACGGTTTCTAATTTACGTGAATGTTACGACTCGCTAACATTCCGGTAATCCCGCCCAGATATCATTCAATTCCGTAACTTCTAACGGCTTTCAAGGCTTTCTTCCTTGCTGAATCCTTCAGCGCCGAGTTGGGCGTCAAGCATCTCGTGATGAGCGGTGTAGAGATGTCTTGAAAAAGTGGTGATGTATGGTGTGATGTTCAACGCGCGAGAACGTCTCAGCTTTGCTGATGTTTGTCTTCCAGGTGCGGTCCAGTCTGTGCTGTGTTACCAAAGAGTTGCAGTAATTTTCTCATGAATTTATCTTTGTAGAGGTGTCTGAGTTATGTCCATATTTCGCATCCAGGCTCCCCTTTCAACTCTTCACACGCAAGAGAAGCAAGATACTGATGGACATGGTGTGCATTTTCACGAAGCCGGTATGGAAGTTTCCTATCGGAGTCATACGGTAAGATTCACTCGCAAGGAGTACAGGATTTTGCTAGAATTATACGCGGCTGAAGGTCATGTGTGTTCACGTGAAGAGCTGCTGACGAATGTTTGGGGCCATAAAGTATTTGTCGACTTGAGAACCATTGACCGGCATGTTGTGCAGCTTCGCAGAAAAATTAAAAAAATAAGTCAACAGGAACTTCATATCGATACAGTTTGGGGGATCGGCTATCGTCTGAGAGTGCCTTCTGGGATCTCAAGGGACTCAATGGAATCTTCTCCTGAATAATGTGATGCCTGCCATTTTACGGATATTCCCTCGCGCGTACGATATTTTCTTATAAAGGTTTGTCATGAGTAAACTTGCGGTTATTGATATCGGAACGAATTCGATTCATATGGTTCTTGTCGAAATTAGTCAGGATTTTTCGTGTAAAGTGATGGATCGATTCAAGGATATGGTTCGATTGGGTGACGGGACATTTGCCAGCCATGTTCTTTCAGATTCTGCGATGATTCGTGGACTGGATGCGCTTCGAAATTTAACGACGCTTGCGAGGAATAAAGGGTTTAACCGTATTGTCGCGACGGCGACGAGTGCGGTTCGTGAATCAAGAAATGGAGGCGAGTTCCTTCAGTTGGTCGATGAGCAGCTTGGCTTAGAGGTTCAAGTGATCACGGGAAAGGAAGAAGCGCGACTTATTTATGTCGGTGTGCGAAATGGGATGGCGTTGTTAGGCGATCGTGCTCTGATTGCCGATGTTGGAGGGGGGTCGGTTGAGGTGATTGCTTGTAATCACAAACAGATGTTTTGGGGGCGAAGCTTGAAATTGGGGACGATTCGACTCAAGGATCGTTGTTT
>BQIY01000344.1 GCA_021604265.1 Nitrospirales bacterium | reverse complement strand
TGGTGACCTGACCCATCTGACACCTCCGTTGAATTTTTATATTATATGTGTAAGTATATGTGAATAACTGAAATATATCAAGAGTGACAGAAAGAGTAAATCCCCATCGAATCGTCATTGCGGCATGTTTTAAGCCTGAATCCAGTGATTGAATAATGGGGTCAGGCCTGCGTTATTGCCTTACTCGACAGGAGGGGCATGAACTCTTTTGGTCGATATGGAGCGGGCAAGACAATCATTAGATGACAGCATTAACGCAGGCCTGTCCCGATTACTTTCGGAAAAGGACCAAAAACCATTGACGCCCTGTCTGGTCATATCCCCTGGGTCGAACGCTCTATAGAGAGCGGCCCAACTCGCTATGCTTAAGCAAGGTCTGCAGGACGTTACGAGCGTCCGTCCCAATGCCTAGTCAGCAGTCGTCGAGGAGAATCAAAAGGGAAGAAGATAATGATAATTTTCCATCTCCTCTCAACTGACCCAAAATCATAAACAATAATTCTGCACTTATGCACTTAGTTCAATGGGTTGAGTCGCATGGGCGAGGGATCGGTCATCGACCAGATTCACATCTCGTCAAGACAATTCAAGCGAATGGGACCCGTTCTCCTCATCAATCTTGGACAGATCAAAAAGGTGAACCGGGTTTCGGCTGAGAACATGGTGAGGTAGAATAAGATTTGGAGTTCTTTTCATGCGATTTTATATTTTACGTAATCAGGAGGTCGTGTTGGCTTCTGGCGCGAAGGAGTTTGGTGAATGGGTGGAAACGGCTGATCGGGTGGTGAGTCACTCAGAGGTCGCGGATATTGAGGTGTCGACCGTATTTCTTGGCATTGATCATCAGTTCTTCGCTGGCCCACCTCTCCTGTTTGAAACGATGGTGTTCGGCGGCGATCTTGATCAAACGTGCCGCCGCTGTTCCACATGGGACGAAGCCGTGGCGCAACATGAAGCGATCTTGTCAGAAGTGTTAAACCGCATGTATGGCTATTATAAGCCTGGTTGAATCTGTGTCGATTTGCTTGAAAGAGGTCTTGCTAGTCTACTATGAATTCGATTGCGCTCGGGTTTGCCAATAACCAGGCTGGCGGTGTAGATGCATGACGGCAATAATCTCGATATGTTCATGTTGTACACGAAAAATTATGCCGTAGGGGAAACGAGGCAGCTTACATTTGCGTATATCTTTTTCAATAGTTTGATAAATTTGGGGACGCCGTTGGATACGTCGCAACGCATCTTCTAGTGCTTCTAGAAACCGTTGTTCAAGTCCTTTTTGTTTCTCTCGATAGAAGTCTGCTGCAACCTCCACTTCTTTGACAGCTTCAGCCTGCCAACGAAATATCATGAAGGGTATTTTTTGCGAAGATTAGAAAGCACCGTATCACCATCGACTAACACAGCCTTTCCACTGTCGATTTCCTCACATCGTCTACGAATTTCTTGGCCCCATTCCTCAGAGATGGGGAAATCTTCTTCAAAATCCAAGCTCTCTAGGAGAGATTCGGCAACAAACGCTCGAGTTGTTGGTTCTAACCGCATGGCATCTTCTATGATTTTTTGAGGACTGGGTTTCATGATCTTACTCCTTTACGACCTACGCTTTGGGAAAGACTCTACATTATCATATCATACACATTCTAGATATTATCCAGAAAAACCGAAGATAAATTGATAATGGAAGGACGCAAAGCTGGATGCCTGATTACAAATATCAGGAGTTACCAAGGGAGGCGGACGCTCGCCTACAACAGTCAGCAATACTTGAAGGCGAATGTTTTGTATGCTGATTTGGAACTGTAATTCCCATAGAGGGCCAAAGGAAGAGAGGCATAGTCTTCTGGCTAATACCAGGTTTGCGTGGTCTCCATCCGGGAATTCCCACAACGCCGTCAGACCTTGCACCCAATTTTCTTTCAAAGCCTACCGTTTTATTCGATCTGGCCCATTTTTAAGAATTAACTAACTGTTCATCATAGTACTGTATTTTCATGCCTTTTGATGGATTAATGCGTATAGATGACACGCAAGGCGGACAACTTTACGGTACTGCTTTGTAAGCGCTCTTTCTGATCGGAAAATGTCGTGCTCAGAGCTTGAACTTCTTCAATGCGAATTGTCGGAGTGAGGAGTCAGGTTACTTGTTTTATGATATAGGGCTTACTCCTCTGAATCATTTTCTCGCTGTCTGGGTTTTCTTTACAACATGTCCGTATCTGGGTCGTGAGAAAACATCCCGACTCAACATCTTTCATTCAAATATACACAGGCCCAATCTATATTATGATGCCAGCAACCTGGCCTATATATTCACCCTTTTATGTTTGTAAGAACGCGGCGAGCCGGGCCAAGGCCTTTGGTGGGGTGCAGGTGGATAAGCAGAGATGACTCAGGATATTCGATTACGGCGGGATCAGTAATGGTGGCGCGGATGGTTAAGAGGCCACTACCGCGTGAACCGTTGTTAGATCAAGGCCTTCAGAGAGAGCTTGCGATCAGTCTATAATGGGGAAAAGTGCAGGCTTGTTTACGGATCGATCTGTGGTCTAACATCGCTCATTTATCAAAACTCAGAGGATCATGAAAAAGTATGAGCGGCTTACTTGCCCTTCTCGATGACGTTGCCGCGATTGTAAAGTTGGCGGCCGGTCAACTCGATGACATTACCTCACAAGCAGCTAAGGCCGGGAGCAAGACGGCAGGTGTCGTGATTGACGATGCAGCCGTCACCCCAAAGTATGTGACCGGGCTTCCGGCGGCCCGTGAAATCCCAATCGTTGCACAGATCGCCAGGGCCTCGCTCTTCAATAAGCTGGTCATCCTTTTGCCAGTGCTAGTGATGTTACATGTATTCGCACCATGGATGATCGCTCCGCTTCTCATATTAGGTGGGGCATACTTGTGTTTTGAGGGCGCAGAAAAAACGTGGCACGCCCTCACCTATCATAAAGACAAAGGCCCGCAAGAAGCTGTCACCCTCGATGCGGCACATCTCGAAAAGCAGCGCGTGAAAGGCGCGATCAAGACCGACTTTATTTTGTCCTCTGAAATCATGACCATTGCACTGGCCTCTCTCAGCAATGACAGTCTTTGGGGAATGGCCGCCGTGCTTGCGGTTGTTGCCGTCATGATGACAGTTCTGGTCTACGGTGCGGTCGCCCTTCTCGTCAAAATTGATGATGTTGGTTTGCGCCTTAGCACGTCTAGTGAAGTTGAGGTGATACGTGCCTTCGGACGCGGGTTAGTTATTTCGATGCCAACGGTGCTGAAAGTCATCTCGATTGTCGGGACGGCGGCCATGTTGTGGGTAGGAGGAAGTATTGTGATCCACGGGCTACACGAAGTTGGTTGGTCCTGGCCCTACGACACGATTAAAGCGATTGCCGAATCAGGTTCAAATAGCGCTGCCTCGGGTCCTGTGGTGTGGCTCATCACGGCCTTTGGGGATGCAGTGGTTGGGTTTTTACTCGGATTATTCCTAATGCCCATTGTTAACCTTCTATTAAAGCCCTTCGCCTTCCTTTTTCCTGAAACAAAATTGGATAGCAGCAAGACGTAAGTGGCCCCAAGCCGTGGGAAGCGTCCTCAAAGTGTAGGGGGAAGACATGCGTTTATGTGTTTAAAAAAAGGGGTCATTCTCCTTTTTTAAGCATTAACTAATTATTCATGAGAGCACTGTATAGCTATCCAATTCAATAGATTAATGCGTATAGATGACACGCAATGCGGACAGTTTTACGGTACTGCTTTGTAAGCGCTCTTCCAGGTCGGAAATTGTCGTGCTCAGTGCTTCAACTTCCT
>BQIY01000343.1 GCA_021604265.1 Nitrospirales bacterium | reverse complement strand
GCTCGTTGATGTGACAGGCGCATTGTGTCCTAATCGGTTGGCATCATCCATATTCTTCATAATTGCCTTGCCTCTCGTAACCTAAACGGGAGAGACCCGGAATTTCTCAAAACCTTCTTTGTTTTGAGAGACGTGAGTATTCTCAATGGTATTCAATTTTCAGAAGGCTGGAAGGATGGCTTGTTACAGTTTCACAGAGACGATGAATTCGAATCTGGGAGGGCGGATAAAGGGAAACCCTTGATACGGCTGAGTCATTAAACGGCCTTTTGTACGAGTCCGGATCGAAGGCATCGGGTACAGACCTTGATTCTTCGAGCCCCTCCCTTGATAAGGGCTTTGACCGTTTGAAGGTTCGGTCTGAAGACCCGTTTGGTCCGATTGTTGGCGTGACTCACGTTGTTTCCAACTTGCCGAAGTTTTCCGCATATTTCACAGGCAAAGGCCATGGCAAACTCTCCTACTCTGAATAATAGTTGTGAGGGTCAAACGTCCTTGTTACCATAGCTTGCCGGTCGAAGACAAGCCACAAGGGAACCGTTGGCCAATTTGATACGTTATATGATTATCATACCATTGCCATGGTGAGACAAGGAGAAGCAGCAGGGCTGTTCGATTTGTATCAGGCCTGGCAGGCGTTGCTCAAACAATTAACAGATTCCCTTCCGCATTCTCCTCCAGGTCCTCATATGATCCAACCTTTCCCAGGGAACCGGCAAGTTGGGGCTGAAGTCTCACAGCAAATCTTCGAACTATTAGGCCGAAGTATCTTTCCGTCACACCTTGAAGCTGAATTGATGCGTCTGAGGCAATTATTGGTTGATTTCGATATGCTTCAAACGCAGCAAGAGCGAAATCTTCGTCTCTCTCAGGCTCAGAAAATTTTGAGCGGACTGCATGCTCCCGTCCAACATGCCGGCGTTGTACAGGACGGAAGGCTCTTACAAGCAAAAGGTTCCTTCAAAACAGAAAAATTGAATCAGTTGTCTGGAAATGATCAAGACGATTTATGGAATCTTTCTGTTCGATTTGGAAAGGGAGTCGGGCCAAGCCGGGCACGACTATTGGAGAAATTAGGCATTGTCACAGTCGAAGATGCGTTTTGGTTCCTCCCCTGGCGGTATGAGGATTGGTCGAATATTGTCCCTATTCATCAGCTTCGGCCTGAGATGCACGTGACGGTGAGCGGACGCGTGACGGATTGTCAATTACGACGAACCTCAAGAAAGGGGTTGGTGATTGTGACCGTTACAATTGATGATGGGACTGGAGTCCTCAATGCTGTGTTTTTCAACCAACCATTTTTAGAGCAGCTTTTTTTGCCGGGAACATTTCTGCTTTTTCATGGCGAGGTTTCTGTAGGAAAAACGCGTGGGGCCTCCCTTTACATGCGAGCGCCTCAGCATGAACTGGTTCGGCATGACGGTGAGACGAAAAACGGAATCGGTCGTGTAGTCCCGGTCTACCACGAAACAAAAGGAATGACCACACGGCAGTTTCGACGAATTCTGACTGGACTGCATGAGCAGTATCACGATGCCATCGAAGAGATTCTCCCATCCGATCTATTGGGGAAATTGAAATTATCTTCACTAAGAGCCTCGATTGCCGCCCTGCATTTTCCGGAACACTCTGACAATGCGGAGTTGCTGACTCAAGGCACAACGTCTGCGCATCAGCGTTTGGCTTTCGAAGAGTTGCTCCTTCTTCAACTCGCGCTGGCTGTCCGTCGAAAAATGATCAAATCTGAATCTCACGGAATTAAATGTTCCTTGAACAATCAATTAGTTAAAGATTTTCAAGTTCTTTTGCCATTTACACTGACGGATTCGCAGGAACGGGTCATCCAAGAAATTCAGGAGGATATGGCTGGCTCCACTTCAATGAACCGCCTTCTTCAAGGAGATGTCGGGTCAGGAAAGACCATGGTTGCCCTCCATGCGATTGTGACGGCTTGCGGGTCTGGATATCAGGCTGCGTTGATGGCTCCTACCGAAGTGTTAAGTGAGCAACATTTTCTGACCATGAAGCCGTATTTCAGTCAATTAGGCATCACGATGGTACGAGTCAAAGGAGGACAGTCGGCTCAGGATCGCAAGAGCGTTCTTCAGCAGCTTGCATCAGGACAAGCTCAGGTGGCCGTGGGGACACATGCGCTGCTTCAACCTGACGTTGGGTTTAAAAACCTTGGACTGGTCATTGTGGACGAACAGCACAAGTTTGGAGTCGTACAGCGAGCCAAACTTCGGAAGAAAGGCGCCTATCCTCCGGATGTCTTAGTCATGACGGCTACACCGATTCCTCGCACGCTCGCGATGACGGTGTACGGCGATTTAGACGTTTCGGTCATTGATGGGCTTCCACCCGGGAGAAAGCCGGTGCGGACTCTCTTGTTTGATGCTCAAGAGCGAGAACGAGCCTATGGCTTCGTGCAGCGAGAGGTTTGTGCTGGGCGACAAGCGTATATCGTCTATCCGCTCGTGGAACCCTCTGAGAAAATAGATTTGCAAGCCGCGGTTGAAGCAGCCGAACGGTTGCAACAAGGAGAGTTTCGAGAGTGGAATGTTGGATTGCTCCATGGGCGAATGAAATCGAAAGATAAGCAGGCGACGATGGCGGCATTTAAAAAAGGTCAGATCCATGTTCTTGTGACCACCACGGTCATTGAAGTTGGCGTTGATGTAGCAAATGCGTCCATCATGTTGATTGAACATGCCGAGCGATTTGGTTTAGCCCAGTTACATCAATTACGGGGGCGAGTGGGGCGTGGATCCGAACAAGCCCTGTGTGTTTTACTCCGTTCTGTCACAAAGTCTGTGGAGAACCCCCCTTCTTCGTCTACAAGTTTGGAATTACCGTTTCCGCCAATGTCTCCCTCCTCGTATAGCGTCGGGAAACACTTACGTGAGAGCCATTCTCAATCAGAGAATCATCGCCTTCAAGTTTTTGCTCGTTGCGCTGACGGGTTTGCATTAGCTGAGGAGGATCTTAGACTTCGTGGACCAGGAAATGTTTTAGGCGTGCAACAGTGGGGATCTGTCGACTTTCGAGTGGCACAGCCTGTGCGGGACTTTCAATTGCTGGCTCAGGCCAAGCGGGTTGCAGGGGAGTGTCTGACCAAAGATCCTCACCTTAAGTCAGTGAAATATCAGGGTCTGAAAGCGGCGATGTTGCGGAAATGGGGAAAAACTTTTGAATTAGGTTCCATTGGGTAACGGATGGATGCGAAAATAATTCAGTAAATATAGCCGATTTTAATGAATTCCCGTATCCTCGACGCATTGATACCGCGTTGAAAGTCCTTACAGTTAAACTGTGAACTTATTAGAATTCGCTATATTATTCACAAATTTTTGAATTTCCAGCGTTTTTTGATTTGTCCTCAGGTTTGACCTCCTCAAAGGTTCATGCTAAAAATCTGGTTCTATTTGGCCCGGATGGCGGAACTGGCAGACGCGCCGGACTCAAAATCCGGTTCTCGCAAGAGAGTGGGAGTTCGACCCTCCCTCCGGGCACCATTGATTACTTGAAAACCATGGGAGTTGACGTTTTTAAAGAGTTTTCCTTATCCTCTTTTGAAATATTGGCGTTGATGGATGATTTTACTTGACACGGCTTTGACAGTTGACTATAGTTTGACCCCTTAAAACTGGAAATAAAAAACAGCGCAAAAAAGTAAAGAGTAAGATGTTGAGTTGGTTTCAATCCATTATTATTTGACCGATTATTCACTTACACTTCCAAGGAGGAGCCACATGCGGAAGTTAGGTTACTTTGGAGCAGCAATTATTCTTGCAAGCTCAGT
>BQIY01000342.1 GCA_021604265.1 Nitrospirales bacterium | reverse complement strand
CAAGATCAGAGATCGACGCGACCCCTTCCTCCTTCACAAGAGGTTGAAGTCGGGCTTGAACTAAATATTCTTTTTTAGGCTCAACCACAATGGCCGAATGCTCCCGCACAAGCTCACGGACAAATTGCAGTTCAGTTTCAGAAAGGGATTGGGACATATGGATGCTAGAATCCTTAGAGTACGCTAAGATGAAGTTGTCAGGCAGCTTCGCACTGTTGACTCAGGGCGTTTCACCTGAACCCGTCGCTGAATCTCGCTCGCCATTTTTGAAAGTGGGAGAACGCAGTCAGCCAGACCGGCATGAACCACAGCACCGGGCATTCCCCATACCACACTACTCACTTCATCTTGAGCGAGTATGTGACCACGTTTAGCTCGAACTTTTTCACAACCGCGAAGACCATCCTTTCCCATTCCAGTGAGCAAGACCGCCAACGTACGATGGCCAAAGACTCGAGCCACGGAACGAAACAGGACATCGACAGACGGACGACAAAAATTTTCCTGTTGTCCTTGATTGACCGCCAGTTCAACTTGAGAACCTTTTCGCACCACAGTCATGTGGTAGTCTCCAGGCGCAATCCAGATATGTCCCGGGAGTAAAGACCGACCAGCGATACCTTCTTGAACAGGCATCGCGCATTTCAACGACAACCGTTCACTTAAACAGTGAGTATAAATTGGCGGCATATGTTGAACGATGACAATGGGAACAGGAAAATCTTTCGAAAACTGTGACAGCACTTCTGCCAAGGCATTTGGTCCTCCTGTGGAAACGCCAATGGCTAACACATCCACGCGCGCCTGTTGCGTTGTCTCCCCGACTGGAATGTCCGATGGAACGACGGATTCTTGGGATAGGTCAGGCGCGGACAATACTGAATGACTAGACTTGGCACAGAGAGATTTAATTTTCGGGATCAGTTCTTCTTGTACGCGTTGCCTCACGATTGCCACACGCTGGCTATTCGTTGGAATTGTGACATAATCCTGAGCACCTCGCGACAACGCTTCAAGCGTATCATGCGCCGCATGCTGGCTTAAGGTGCTGAACAAAATAATAGGAAGATGCGGATAACAACTTCGAATGTTCTCGACTACTGCCATTCCATCCATGGCAGTCATTTCAATGCTCATGCTCACCACATCTGGGCTCACACGCTCAATCATCAACATGGCGATATTTCCATTGGCCGCATTGCCAACAATTTCCAATTCCTCATCTTGACTGACTTCATCAGAAATAAGGCGGCGCATAACCACGGCGCCATCAATAATTAAGACACGTATTTTAGACATGACGATATACTTGCCTGCGTCTCGACCGTTGATAAAACAGCACGCGAGAAAGAATGACCTCACACGTGATCGATGACTTTCAGACCATTGACTGACTGATGAATCCAGTCAATGATAGGGTTTATACCTAAACTGAAACCCTGACCCGCAACTCCCCTAACCGAGTGTGACAACATTGGGCGATCTCAAGTGCGCATTATTTAATGATCTCATCGGTAATGCCGAGTAACTTCAGTTTTTCCTCTATGACATCTTTCGTAAACGGTTTCATGACATACTCATTCGCACCAGCTTCCAAGGCCTTTTTCATTTGAGAGGCCTCGGTTTCTGTCGTCACCATTACCAGCGAAATGTTTCGATAGACATCCTCAGATCGTATCGTCCTGACAAAGTCCAATCCATTCATTTCGGGCATATTCCAATCAACCAGTATGACGTCAGGTTCTTCCATCATTTTTAACTTTTCGAGACCTTCCTTCCCGTTTCCCGCTTCTTCAACTATTCCTCCAATCGACTCAAGAATTTGCTTGAGAATAATTCTCATGGCCTTTGAATCATCAATGACTAATGCCTTCATACTGACCTCCTCAACGAGTTCACTCACCTAGGCAACCTTATGCAGGCACTGCCCCTTCTGTTCCCATCCTTCTTACGTTAATTTACCAACGACCAATTGAAGATTTGCTGCCATTTTGGCCAACTCTTCAGCCGCCGCTTTCGTTTGCTGTGTGCCTTCATTGGTATGCGTCGCGGCCTGGGCCACCTGAGCAATATTATCGGCAATCTCCGCTCCACCTTTTGAGGCTTCCAACACATATCGACTCATCTCGTTGGTCGTGACGGTTTGCTGCTCAACGGCGCTGGAAACAGTATTTTGAAAATCATGAACTTGTTGAATAATTTCACCAATCTGACCAATTGCGTCCACTGCACCCTTGACGTTTGTTTGTATCAGGTCAATCATCTGACTGACATGTTTTGTAGCCTGCTTGGTTTCTTTTGACAGTTCCTTGACTTCATTGGCGACCACAGCAAAGCCTTTGCCTGCCTCACCGGCCCGTGCGGCTTCGATCGTGGCATTCAAGGCTAAGAGATTCGTCTGCTCCGCTATCGAATTAATTACTTTAATAATACTGCCAATCTCTGCACTACTTTGACCAAGCTTCGCCACTGTCGCATTGGTCATTTCCACAGCCGTCACAGCCTCAGCGGCGACGCGTGCTGAACTGTTGGTATTATTTGATATTTCTTGAATACTCGCGCTCATTTCTTCAGAACTAATAGCCACAGATTGAATATTTTCACTCACGGCTTCTGCGGCCCCTGATACAATATGAGCCTGGCTCGACGTTTCTTCAGCGATACCTCCTATTTGACGACTCACAGCATTCAATTCTTCAGCGGCACTGGCTAAGGTCATCGCAATAGAAGCGATTTCCGTGACCCCGTCCTTCAACTTCTCCGCTTGCGCCTTCTCATGGGCTGCCGCCTCCTGTATCTGACGTTCAACTGCCAATTTTTCCGTAATAATGCTCCATGACACCATTGCCCCGAGATACTGGCGGGCATTGTCATAAATCGGACTCATCAGAACTTCCAAAACTTCCGGACCGACTTGCATCTGAATTGGACTTGGAGGATTATTTTGAATATCCAATAGCCGTTGCTGACAATCTGAGTCTTGTAAAAACGACTCAATGGATTGCCCAATCATCTGATCAGCGGCGAACGCGAAATACGATTCAATCGTTTGTAAGGTACTGATTGAGGCTGGATTCATATATTGGATCTTCCATTCACGATTGACGTACATAATATTGAGAGGCGTTTGCTCTACAATAGAGTTAATACGCGACATTTCTCTTGTACTATGCTGAATCCGTTCGGCCATATGATTAAATGTTTTCCCCAGATGACCCACTTCGTCTGATGACCGAATGTGTACGCGAACGCTATAGTCTCCAGCCGTCATCGTTTTCGCGACAGACTGAATCTGCTTGACTCGCTCCGTCCCCTTATGACCAATCCACCACGCCAGCGGCAACAAGAGCAACAAGCACACGGCTCCCGTCATCATGATCGAAGCTTTGAGTTGTGTCGAAGTGATTGCGGCCTGCTCTTTTGAGGTCCGGACCAGGACCGCCCAATTCATTCCCGGATAGCCCAAAGCTCCTCGTAAATGGGTATACCCTCCAGCTTGCACTATCTGTTTACGTGTATGTAAAGCGTTCTCGTAACCAGAATGACCGGCCACAGCTTTCTGCGCAACCTTGACTCCTGTTTCTGCTAAATTCAATTTCATGATCACATTTTTCAAATCATGCATGATTTGTTCAGTGCCATGCTCGACCGGATCATAATCCACAAGAACTCGACCTTGACCATCTAAGACGGTCAATTCCGCACTCGAAAATCCTTCATATTTCAGTTCCTGATACGCATCTTGAATAATCTGTTCTACGAGAGAAAACTTGGTCCGGTTACTCCAATACGCAATGACATTTCCCTCCTG
>BQIY01000341.1 GCA_021604265.1 Nitrospirales bacterium | reverse complement strand
TCGCGCTGGTGAGCCCGAGAACGCCCTCATAAAAGGCACGGGAACGCGCCAGATCCGTGGCTGGATATACAATAAAAGCAAATTCAACAATCTTCATTGGCGTTTTCAAATCCGGTGATAGGTTAACAAACACCGCGGCTGAGTTCCGGGCCGGCTATACTTCCGGAATATCGTATGGCAAGACCTGATAGCGGATGCATGGGAACCCAGAGGAAAAAGTACCCACAGAGAAGCTCCCGAGACCATATCTGAAACTCTTAACAACAGATTTGACCCCTAATTAAGGTTGGTAAATTCACGGCCTAACGTTGCGGCTAACCGACAGGGGCCATGACCGGCGCAGGCTCCTGTGGACTGTCCGGTTGAGCCTCGGGTTAGGCCTCAATGCGCGCAATGTGTTCGATAGCATTCAATGCCCCCCGAAGAAGAGCCTGCTCAGCTGAAAGCACGTTTCCCCACTCTGCGTCGGCGGAACCGGCAACCTTATGCAGATGAACGAAGTTGCGCACCTCGTGAATGGCCTTGATATCGGGCCAGATAGCTGCCACGTCGTTTCGCGGTGCACCATTATCTTCCCATGCACGGATGACGTTGCCAAACGTGCGGCGACGCGGATTTGGGTGCAGTGGATAGCCGCGCGCCTCAGCCAGCGCTCGAAGTGCTGCTTCTACGATAGATGCGGCAACGAGCACTGCTGCCTTTACTGCCCCGGCTCTCACAGAGAGGCCTAGCTCATACGCATAAGGAGGATTTGCGACGTGGCCCACCTGTGTGTGGCGCAAGCCGCTGAGCATAAAAAGGTGGAAGGACAGGTACTGCTCTTCGGCGGCGACGGCGTACTGAACCTCCGAATTCCTCAAGTGTTGCCACTTGAACACGGCCACCGGTTTGAGCAACTGAATCTCAAATGTGGGGTTGCTGAAGAAGAAGTCAGCGGCCATGGTTGTCCTGAAAGCTAACGTTGCGGGTAAGCCGCCTGCCGCAGGCAGGTCGGCTTAACAAGCTGGCTAGGTCCCGCTCCACCACTTTGGACCAATGTCTAGGTACAGAGTGCATTCGGGGATGGAAACCGCGCCTCCCATCCATGGCGCGCGACGGTTCGTATGAAAACTTTGGGAAAGTAAGCAAGGGACTCCTGATTGTGGAGTACGCCATCTACGGGATGTGCGGTCATATCCTCCGGCACTTCTTTCCGCGCCATCTTCGTACCAACTAGTTGAGGCGACATGAATCTGATATGGGCCAAAGTGTACGACTTTGAAGACCTGCCCGCTATCCCAGAAGTAGACACGTCCATAATACGCAGCGTGACACCACTTTTCCCAGGCTCTTGGGCTGTACTTGGACGTCGCGAGATCAGGGTTGGGCAGGCCAGCCCACAGAACCGAAACGCCTAACCTATGATAGTTAAGCGTTCTCGCGATGATATCGTTGACAGAGAGCACACTTCTTTGAATCTCGACAGCCACCGGTACGCCGGAAATTCGAGCATAGACATCTGCGACTGATGCTCCGAAGTCCTTTTCAAGCTCCAACTCGGAGACGTTGAGCTCGCAAAGCAGTGCGTCATAGATTTCGAGCTTCGCCTTTAGGTGTTGTTCTTTTTCTCCCTTCCCGAGCGCACAAGTGACGGGCGGCTTATGGGCGAAGTGGTGGACCTTGATATGACCTTTCCGCAGAATCAGCTCACGGCGGCATCGCGGGCATAGGAACAGTGCTTCGAACTTCTCTGAAGCTCGGGCCAGCACCTTCGAGGAGTCTGATTGGCGTAGGGCGGTCAGCATTGGGTGTGTTTGCGGGGGCTAACGCTGGCTATGAGCTGCGGAGCGAAGCGCCCACAGCTCGATGGCCTTGTTAGATGACGTCACTGTGCGGGCCTTGGTGTCAGCCACTGCGCATTCTGCCTGCGCAAATCAAACTCCCACGTCGGATGAATAGAAAGCTCGTCCCCTGAGTGCAGGTCATGAATCAGCTTGACGAGGTCGGTCGTCATGAACTCCAGCTTCGCTTTTCGTACAATCTCAGAAGCGCGGTACATGGGGCCAGGCATTGCAATCACGCACTCCGCTTTCGGCTTCACTCATCTGTCTCACCACCGGTCAATTCAGATTCACCCTTACTAGATCAACCCCCTTACTTTATCGTATCCCACTCACCTGCAGATCGGCCAACCTGGCTGACGCCCAAATCAGGGGCGGACCTTGTCTGAGCCTTGCGAGTTGGGCCGCCCTTCCATTGCCTGCGTCAGAACGATTGAATGTGGCCGATCTGGGTGGAAATGGTTTTGGGGCCTTTTGCCGAAACAAAAGGTCCTCGCCTGCCGGGGCGAAACCCGGCAATACAGAAAAACGCATTGACACGAAAGTTAGGGGCACAGATGCCATGGGTTCACCTGCCAACATTTTCACTTATAGATCCGAAAATGGATTTCCGTCACACATCGTAAAGCCATAAGGCCAGAACCATTTTGGAAACGCTGGCCTTGTCCAGGCAAATCATTGCCAAATTCACGAAATATGTCAATCGTCAACCGCTTCAACATGACAGGCCCCTGCCAAGAGACTTGGTTGGTAAAGGAAGTCAACAACCCAATAGACGGTTATTTCTTATGTGGCAGATATCGATCCACGAAGACTCTTGGTGTAACGACCGAAATCCCCTTGTATCCGGATATCTTCAGCAGGGCTTTATCACCACTGCAAATAAATTTTGACCGGCCTGCCAGCGCGCAAGCCATAAATTTATCATCATCAGGATCGGAACACACACGCTCATCCAAAGGGGGTGCATGAACGACGATGGCATGGGAGATCAGAAGCTCGAGAAACGGAGTAAGGTCAACGGCTGTGTATTTCTCGGACAGCTCAACACCAACTCGTCGGTATTCGTCCAGAATTTCAGAAGAGACGACAATTTCAACTTGGCCAACTCTCCAAGATTTCAGAATATCAAAAGGCGGTCCAGCGAAAAACATACCAGAAATAAAGACATTGGTGTCAAGGACGAGCCTCATGAGGCGGATCTGACTTTGGCAATGGCCTCCCCAATGTCCGAACGCTTCAACCTGGCGTCCCTCGCTTGCCGCCTGGCCTTATCGATTAGCGAATCAAATTCATTCAAGACGGGCTTTTTGATGCTTTTCAGAATGACCGCGTCGTCTTGCCCCACGACCACAAATTGATCGCCTTCTTTTAAGCCCAGTTGTTTTCGTATCTCTTCCGGAATGACGACTTGGCCCTTGGATGAAAGTTTTGTTGTGGCTATAGACGCCATTTTATTCTCCTTTTCTATAAACTTACTAGTAAGATTATATCCAATAGATCGGATACTTCAAGAGGTTTTTTAAGCACAACAATTTCCTTGGTTGCCCTAGGACAACGACCCGTGCAGACAAAACAGGAGAGCGGAGGATGGAGAAGGCTCATCTCACTCATTCAATGATGTATGAGAATTTCCTAGAAACCTTTTAGGAAAGAGCTTTTCCTTTTCGGTCAAGGACTTCTTGAAGTTTCATGCGGGAAATAGCACCCTGTCGGAGGATGCGTGGCTCCGGAAGGATTTGCAGCACGGTCGAGGGTTGCCCACCCGGCGTGGGTCCGCCATCGACAATCACATCAACCACCGATCCTAATTGTTCCATCACATCTCCCGCGGTTTGCGCCGGCGGCTGCCCGGTTCGATTGGCGCTGGTGCCGGTAAGCGGCCCGATGTGCGTCATGAGCTCGCAGACTCGTGGATCATTCGGCTGCCGGACACCAATGGTTCCCTGTCCGCCGGTCAGGATGGGCGAAAGAGTGGGACGAGCCTGAAAG
>BQIY01000340.1 GCA_021604265.1 Nitrospirales bacterium | reverse complement strand
CTATCACGACAGTATTCCATTTTCCCGTGCCATGGAAGATGATGTAATGCTTGCCTATTTGATGAATGGTGAAAAATTGCCACAAATGCATGGATTCCCTCTCCGCCTTGTTGTCCCTGGCCTGTATGGCATTAAGAATGTCAAATGGATCACGGAAATTGAAGTCTATGACGGTGATTACCACGGGTATTGGCAGCAA
Source organism: Nitrospirales bacterium (assembly GCA_021604265.1). The sequence goes on along the minus strand of BQIY01000340.1, from coordinate 3,614 downwards.
AAAGGGTGGACCGATGAAGGCGTTATCAAAATTTTCTCTCGAATCGATAGTCCAGGGCATTATCAAGTAGTTCAAGGCCTGGATCAGCGTCTTCGTGGCCTGGCTTTTGGCGGGCCTCGATCGATTCAAGACGTTCAATTGAGCTTTGATAAGGAGAAGACCTGGGTCTCAGCCGATATTGAGCCGCCACTCTCTCCATTCACCTGGGTGATTTGGAACTATGATTGGGTGGCCCCTCAGCCAGGAAAGCACATGGTCTTTGTTCGTGCGATCGATATCGATGGAAAAGTTCAGACATCGGAGATTACGAGGCCGCAACCGGCCGGAGCAAGCGGGCTGCATTCCATTATCTTAGATGTGAAACCAGCGTAATCGTGAAGTCGAGAGGTATGAGATTAGGCTTTCCATGTTGATTGAATGAATAGTTCTTTGAGTTGATTCTGGCTGACAAGAGAAGGCGCTTCTGTCAATGGACATTGAGCCTTTTGTGTTTTAGGAAATGGAATGACTTCTCGGATGGATTCGGTTTTTCCGAGAAGCATCATCAGACGATCGAATCCCAAGGCAATCCCTCCATGTGGCGGGGCTCCAAGTTCCAGCGCGTCCAAAAGAAATCCAAATTTTTCTCTCGCCTCTTCTTTTTGAATTCCTAACAGATCAAAGACTTGCTGTTGGAGAGCCGCAGAATGAATACGGAGACTGCCTCCTCCTAATTCAAATCCATTGAGGACTAAGTCATAGGCTTGAGCACGGACCTTGAGTGGATCGGTCTCTAAGAACGGAAGACTGTCTTGAGCCGGGGAGGTGAACGGGTGATGAAGTGAGACATATCGCTCGGTTTCTTCATCGTATTCAAACATCGGAAAATCGAGGACCCAGAGCGGTTGCCAGCTATCAGTTTGGATAAGTTGCAATTCTTCGCCAAAATATGTTCGTAAACGACCAAGGACTTGATGAACGATAGATGGTGTATCAGCTACGCATAACAGCAGATCGCCAGGTTGTGCATTGGGGAGATGCTGTTGGAGGATTTCAGCATTGAGGAATTTCGCAATGACTGAATCAAGTTTCCAGTTTTCAAGAATTTTGACCCACGCCAGCCCTTTCGCTCCCATATCCTTAGCGACGTCAACGAAATGATCGACGCGACTTCTCGTAAATTCTGCTCCTCCTTTGACGACCAGCCCTTTCACCAAGCCGCCGGATTCGACAGTCGTTCGAAACACCTTGAAGTCAGAAGATTTTGAAAACTCAGAAAGATCTTGAAGTGAAAGGTCGAATCGCAGGTCAGGTTTATCGGTCCCATACCGCGTGATGACTTCATCATAGGTGTAGCGGGGAAATGGATTCTGGAGCTGGATATTCTGGGTATGGTGAAACACTTCGCGAATCACATGTTCTGTCAAATTCAAGATGTCTTCCTGTTCAACAAAAGACAGCTCAAGATCGATTTGGGTAAATTCTGGCTGACGGTCAAGGCGAAGGTCTTCATCACGGAAACATCTTGCAATTTGAAAATATCGGTCGACCCCTCCGACCATCAAGAGTTGCTTGAACAATTGAGGTGACTGTGGAAGGGCAAAAAACTCACTGGGGTTCACTCGGCTGGGGACCAAATAATCTCTCGCACCTTCTGGAGTACTCTTGGTTAAAATGGGTGTCTCAATCTCGACGAATCCGCTTTCATGAAGCAGGCCTCGAATCCGTTGAGCAACGTTTGAGCGAAGGGCTAACAGTTGCTGCATTCTGGGGCGACGAAGATCGAGGTACCGATATTTCAACCGAATGGACTCTGAGGCTTGCGTCTCGTCTTCCACTGTGAATGGCAACGGTTTCGATTCATTCAAGATGGTGATGGAGGTTGCTCGTACTTCAATTTCCCCAGTCGGAAGTTGTGGATTGATTGAATCGTCAGGACGTAACGTAATGCATCCTGAAATTTGTATGACGAATTCGTTTCGTACTTGGCTGGCAATCTGATGTGCCGAAGCGTGTTCTTCTGAATCGAACACAATTTGAGTAAGCCCCTGTCGATCTCGAAGATCGATGAATAAGATTCCTCCATGGTCTCGTCGACCATTGACCCACCCGCTTAAGGTGACGGTTTGGCCGACATGAGCTTTCTGTAATTCTCCACACCGATGTGTACGTATCACAATGACTCCTCGGGACGACGTTGTCTCTGTTTTACTCTGTTCTGCTGGCTCGTCTTGGCACCGTGTTTTGTCAATCGTTTCTTTGTGCTTTTGGCCCAGAGTGCCTTTTTGTTGACTGGTGTCGGTTTCTGTGGTTCGTGCGGGGCATGAAGAAGGTCTCGCAGGGCATTGGTTTCTCGGTCAGTGAGATGCCGACTATTGCCCAGTGGAAGGCTTCCTAAATGTAACGGGCCAAACTTCGTTCGTTTCAGTTTGAGAACCAGGTGGTCAACCGCCTGGAGCATACGTTTGACCTGATGATTGCGACCTTCATGTATCGTGAGTTCAATCCACGAATTGACCGCCACTTTCCTGACCTTTCTAACCCGTGCTGGTGCAGTTGGCCCGTCTTCCAAGGTCAGACCTTGTTCTAATTTCTTCAGGGCTTCCTCTGATAAATGTCCTTTTATTTTAACCAGATAGGTTTTTTCCACATGGAACCGCGGGTGCAGACAGGCTTGGGCAATTTCTCCATTATTGGTGAGCAGTAATAGGCCTTCGCTGTCGTAGTCAAGACGGCCAACGGGAAAGGTTCTGAGCGACTTTTTATCCAAGAGGTCGGCTACGGTTGGTCGATGTTCCGGGTCCTTCATGGTCGAGACATAACCTGCGGGCTTATTCACCATTAGAAACACATCAGGAGGTGGTGGTTTGAGGTGACGGCCGTTCACTTTGATATGATCACGTGTCGGGTCGACGCACGTTCCCATGACGGTTACGGCTTTTCCGTTCACGGTAACCCGTCCTTGCTTCATGAGCAATTCAGCTTGTCGGCGAGATGTGATTCCCGAGCGGGCGATCACTTTTTGAAGCCTAACTTCAGTTGGTGGACGAGAGAGCATCATTCCCATTCAATCGTGCCTGGAGGTTTAGAACTAATATCATAGACTACACGATTGACTCCATTGACTTCATTGATGATTCGATTCGAGAGATGTCCCAACAGATCATGGGGCAATTGCGCCCAGTCAGCGGTCATCCCATCTGTGCTGGTGACTGCTCGGACAGCAATGACGGATTCATAGGTTCGTTGATCCCCCATGACGCCGACTGTCCGAATCGGGAGCAGGACCGCAAAGTATTGCCATACCTCTCGGGAGAGACCCGCTTTCATTATTTCATCGGTGACAATGGCATCGGCTTCGCGAAGCATGTGTAATCGCTCGGCGTTGACAGACCCAAGAATCCGTATGGCAAGTCCTGGGCCTGGAAACGGCTGACGCCAGACCAGTTCACTGGGAAGCCCTAATTCAAGTCCCAGTTTTCTGACTTCGTCTTTAAATAGTTCTCGCAGGGGTTCAATCAGTCGTAATTTCATACGAGCGGGTAAGCCCCCAACGTTGTGATGGGTCTTTATGGTTGCCGAAGGTCCTTTGGTGCTGACACTTTCGATCACATCCGGGTATAAGGTGCCTTGCA
>BQIY01000339.1 GCA_021604265.1 Nitrospirales bacterium | reverse complement strand
CTTCGAGTAGGTACCCAGTTCTCAAATTCCTTCGTGTATGAGTCGTCTCGCAGAGTGTTAAGCCAAATAGGGGCAACTTCTTGTTGTCGCGGGATGGCTAAACTATAATCAATCTCTATGGAACGTAAAAGTCCCAATACTCGACGGGTTGCCTTCTACACAGTGGGGTGCCGGCTCAATCAAGCGGAAACGGCTATTTTGACTGACCAGTTCTGCCGCCTAGGGTTTGAACCAGTGAAATTTGGAGAGCCGACTGATGTGTTGGTCGTGAATACCTGTTCTGTGACGGAAGGAGCAGAAACGGATTGTCGCCGAGTCGTTCGCCAAGTGTTGCGAACGTCTCCCCATGCGTTTGTTGCCGTGACAGGATGCTATGCACAAACTGGGGCGGAGACTCTGCAGTCCATTGATGGTATTGATCTGGTTTTGGGGACACAGTACAAAATGCAGTTGCCGGACTATCTCGCTGCTCTTTCCTCATATGATAAAAAAACACGGCCTGATTTACTGCACACTCGAAAAATCGACTATGAGAGCTTCACCATTGAAGGGACGGGAGATTACTCAACGACACGGGCCAATCTTAAACTTCAAGATGGATGTCAGTTTATGTGCTCATTTTGCTTGATTCCGTTTGCTCGAGGTCGAGAGCGAAGTCGTCTGGCAGATGACGCTGTCCGTGAAGCTCAGGCATTAGCCGAACGCGGCCATCGAGAATTAGTGCTGACCGGTGTGAATCTTGGGCAGTATCAGGATGCTGGAGTTGATTTGTTGACGCTGCTTCAACGTCTCGAAATTGTTTCAGGCATTGATCGCATTCGAATTTCTTCAATTGAACCGACGACGATTCCAGATCAACTTCTGGATTACATGACGACATCTGACAAGCTCTGCCGGTTTTTGCATGTCCCTCTTCAAAGTGGAGACGACACGATACTCAAAGCCATGAATCGTCGCTATACGGTACGGGAATACGCACAATTTATAGAAGAAGCAGCTCAAAAAGTTCCTGATCTCTGTCTCGGTACCGACGTCATGGTTGGATTTCCTGGTGAAGGGGAGCAGGAGTTTGCCAACACCCAAACTCTGATCAATGATCTTCCCTTTTCCTACTTACATGTCTTTAGTTTTTCGAGCCGTCCTGGGACGGCTGCGACGAAACTTGCGCATCCTGTTCCACGCCAGATCATCAAGCAACGGAGTCAGGATTTGGCTAAACTCTCACAACGTAAACGATTTGCCTTTTATCAGCGATATATTGGGCAAACGGTCTCAGTGTTGTTCGAAACTCAAAATTCGTCGGGTCTGTGGACCGGACTCACGGATCACTACATTAAAGTTGGCGTGCAGTCGTCTGATGATCTCTCCAATGAAATTCGCTCTGTCATGATTTCCGGTGTGACGGATGGTCTTGCGATTGGTCGCCTCGGTGAAAATATTCCCGAATCCTTAGACCATGTCCCCATCTCTTCTTTGACGATGACTTCTTAGCGTGTGCAGTCAGGAATTATTCCTATGATCCATCAAGAGCTCATTCAGCCGCACTCAATCCATGTCCCGTTTCACGAGGGACGTCCCAAATCCTATCAGGTCTATATGGAGACCTTTGGTTGTCAGATGAATGAGTATGACTCGGAACTCGTCCGGGCGATGCTGAAGGGCCAAGGCTTTGGCTTTACGGATCAGAGTGACGAAGCTGATGTCATTCTTTTGAACACCTGTGCCATTCGTGAAAATGCACACAATCGTGTGTATGGACATTTGGGGAAATTGAAATATCACAAGCAAGAACGAGGGGTCGTGATCGGTGTTTTGGGTTGCATGGCGCAGAACCTCAAAAAAGAATTGCTCGACAGTCAGCCGTTTATCGATGTGTTAGTCGGTCCGGATGGGTACCGCCAATTACCGAAGTTGCTGACAACGGCCATCACAACCCGAGCGAAAGGTCTGTCTGTTGATCTCTCTGAATACGAGACGTACGAACACATCATTCCCGCGCGTGTGAGCGGGGTTAATGCATGGATTGCGGTGATGCGCGGGTGTGATAATTTTTGTACATTTTGCGTCGTGCCGTATACACGGGGTCGCGAGCGGTCACGTGATCCACAAGGGATTCTTCTTGAAGCCCAAGGCCTCGCCGAGCAAGGATTCAAGCAAATTACGCTGTTAGGCCAAAATGTCAATTCCTTTCAATTTGACCATTGGGATTTTGCCAAACTTGTCACGGCAGTTGCAGACATTCCAGGTATCGAACGGGTTCGTTTTATGTCTCCACATCCGAAAGATTTTCCTCCGGCCTTGTTAGATACAGTGGCTCAGCACCCCAATGTGTGCAGCCAAATTCATCTGCCGCTTCAGTCTGGGAACGACCGAGTGTTAGAAGCTATGGGACGGGGCTATACCCGAAACGAATATGTCCGATTAGTCGAAGCTATTCGACGTCGTGGAGATATCCCATTGACCACGGATATTATTTGCGGGTTTTGCGGAGAAACGGATGCCGAATATTCCGAGACCTCACAGTTGATGGAAGACGTCGGGTATCACGCTGCCTATATCTTCAAGTACTCAGAACGGAAAAATACTATTGCCGCGAGAAAGTTTCCGGATGACGTTCCCGAGGCGGTCAAAACGGAACGCGTGGCTCAGTTGATTGAGAGACAGAAGACAGTTTCTCTGGAAAACAATCGTGCCATGATCGGTCAATCGGTCGAGGTCCTGGTTGAAGGCGATGCGAAAAAGTCCAGTCAGCAATGGGTCGGACATACGGAAAGTCATGTCACCGTGGTCTGGGATAAATCGCATCGGCCAAGTCAGCCAGGGGAACTGCTGTCTATTCTCGTTGAAGATGCCTCAGCCTCAACGTTATTTGGGCGACCACATCACATGTCTTCGTAGACTCCTTTCGTTTCTTTCTGTTCTCTCACGTTCTCAAGAAGACGGATCTACCGGTCCATTGGTTGGGCGAGGAAATCGCTCAAGTTGATTCGGGTTTGACCGAAAAATTAGGTGTGTTCGATATCAAGAGGTTTTCGTCATTTATTGGCTCTCTGACCTGTTATCACTCACAATCAACATTTCTTATGGATCAACATCTTCAACAGCGAATCAAAAACTGTAAGACGCTTCCCGCTATCCCCAGTCTCCCGCTCCAGGTTCTCCAGATGTGTCGGGATGAAGGGGCAGACTGTCAACAAATGGCAGATATTATTAATAAAGATCCGTCGTTTGTCGCGAAGCTCCTCAATGTTGCCAACTCGAGTTTCTATGGCGGCGCCCGTCACAAGGTGACGACAGTGACCCAAGCCGTGACGCTTTTGGGCATGAATTCTATCGCGACGCTTGCGTTCTGTTTTTCGCTGTATCGTGACTTGAAGAAAAAGGGTGGTGCGACGTTTGATCATACGCGGCATTGGCATCGTTCCATTGTATCGAGTGTAGCGGCGCGGATATTAGGGAAATGGGCGCAAGCCGCCAACTATGAAGAAATTTTTCTTGCGGCGTTGTTACAAGATTTGGGAATGTTGGTACTCAGTGAAGTGTTTGTCGGGGACTACGGTCAAATATACAATCTTGCCGGAACAAACCATGACGAATTGCGGAAGTTAGAGCGAGAGCGTTTTGGGAGTGACCATAGCGAAGTGGGGGGATGGCTGGCCGATATGTGGGAATTGCCTGATGTGATGAAAGCCTCCGTACGGGGGAGTCATGATCCTGAGCTCGTCGATGTCGCGGAAGACTTGCGTATGACGGTGCGCTGCGTGATGTTGTCAGGTCGATTGGCCGACTTATGGTGTGATCCCTCCAAGAGCAATGCT
>BQIY01000338.1 GCA_021604265.1 Nitrospirales bacterium | reverse complement strand
CGAAACTTTAGATTCTGTATCTATCGTCGTTAGAAATAAGTTAAGTTGTCAAAACCGTATCTGATTCCGAGATTCTCCAATGATCGATTTTGCCTCCACAGTTCAACTTGAAAACGACCGCCTTTTACTCCGTCCATGGACCTCCGATGATGCAGACGAACTGGTCTCGATAGCCACGGCCCCCAGCATTTGGAGGTTCACCACTGGAAAGATTGAGAGCGTAGCGGATGTAGAACAATACATCGCCCAAGCCTTGGCCGATCGGGAGAGAAAGGTGCGCTATTCCTTCGTTTTGCAGGACAAGGTAAGCAATAAGTTGGTCGGAAGCTCCAGTCTGGGAAATATCTCTATCAAGGATCGGCGCGTAGAGATTGGGTGGACTTGGATCGTACCGGCACGCCAGGGAACGGGCGTTAATACGCACACCAAATTCCTGATGCTGGAGTACTGCTTCGAGCGGATGAACGTGCACCGGGTTGAGTTCAAGACAGACAACGCCAACCCTCGCTCTTGCGGGGCTTTGCGAAAGATCGGCGCACGTCCTGATGGTGTCCTTCGTTCGCATACGATCATGCACGACGGCCGATATCGTGACACGGCGTATTACAGCATCTTGGAGGCCGAATGGCTGCAGCTCAAAGCCGAGTTGAAGGCCGTCATTGAGGCTGATATGTCATGAGCACCACAGGAGTCATACGGGTGGAAAAAGGAAACATTCTCCTTTTTGTTATTAGCGCATGCGCCTCAATGATTTCTTACGGAACCGTTCACGAGGATTCATGAGAACTCAAGGTTCAATCACTTCGCCATTCGCTGTTTCCGCATCTGTCAACCAAATGGCAAACCTCGATTGACGCTTTGTCGAATGGGCTCGACTTACATCTCCAGAAAAGGAGAATGTCCCCTTTTCAAACCGCTTAGCGACATCACTCACTGTACATCCCCGCTCGATGACCTCCTCGACTGCTTCTTCTTTGAACACATTGGCAAATTTCCCCTTGGTCATACCGTGTCCTCCTATGCCTTACATGAAAGTCTAGAAGTGTCTAGATTCGAAAGAAGTCCACTCATTACTGAATAACTCGAATACATTTAATATACAAAACTCCAAAAATAACTCAAAAAATAAATCCAATCTATCACGTACCAACGTAAGAGAGATTGAAGCTTCTACTCTGGCCAGGTTCAGTGATAAACCTAAATTCAAACGGTTGCTGTTTCGGTTTGAACGCATCCAGCAGCGACATAAAGGGATGAAGTTGATGGCCTAATCAATAGGAGGTGATTTTACCCTGTATAAAACTCACAATCAGTTAAATTTCAACTGCTTAAAGATAAAGACAATGAAACACCTTTCCGCTTGGCTGTTTCGACATCAAATTGCCTTATCTTTGCTGAGGGTCATTTCAAACACCAACTTCATTACGTGTACCAAGGAGGTGAAAGCATGGAAGCTTATTGTAGTCGAGTTAAACGAGAGAGAGTATGAGTATACGGACAAACCTTCTATTCCCTTCACAGTAAAGGAGAAATATTATGCCTACTGACTTAGAAACTGTAGTCTCGAAGTTCGATGAACGGTTCAACGAGTTCGAATCGCTCGCTTTGACAAAAGTTCCACGCATTCCACCGGAGTCGAGCGGTAGGCGGGTAGCGGCAGGGATGAACCCGTTATCGGATGAGATTATCGAATATGCAGCTGTCTGGTCAGGGTTTGAGGACTCGAACCGAGGATTCGTCGTAGGGGTCGACCTCCGCTTGCCCGCTGGACCGTGCATCCTTTACTCAGGCCTTCTTGAAAGACCGCCTGGCGGTGCTGGGCAGCAGCAACTAGAGAGCTATTTTGACAAGCTGAGGCAGGACAACCAGCTTCACATGTCTCCGCTATCGGAGATCCCTGGAGTGGATGACGAGCCTGACTTCGACGATAAGGAGGCAGTTCAACAGGTCGTGAACGACGGGATCCTACTTGCGTTAAACCGCGACACGACGAAGGAGGCGCAGAAGCAAATTGATAAGCAGGTAGAGGAGAAGATCCAGCAAGGCTCCGACATCAAGGGCAGCATAGATGTGTTTGTCAAGACTAAGAACTACACAGTTTTGGTGGAGATCACTGGAGAAGTGAAAATCAACAAATCAAAGGTTATCAAGGACGTTCTTGGCGTTCTCAGCTGCAAAAAGACGACCAAGGGAAAGTCGGTCAGGGTCAAAGGCAAGATAATCGTGCTAGTTGACTGCGGAGGAACCATCGTCTCCGTCACAATTAAAGCCGACGTTAGTCTGGATATCGCAGAGGAAATAAGAACTGTTGCGCAGGGGTTGATGGGCAAGAAGTAGGTCTCTGGTCCGTTTCTAATGAATGAGGGTTTGTGAAGTGCGCGGGCCACAAAGGGCGCGCGCACCTCGGGTTCTTGTTCCAAACTACCCCCTACATGTGATTCAACAGGGGAACAGTCGGGGGCCCTCTTCTTTGATGAAACAGATTATATCGAGTCTATCGGGTTTGGCTCGGCGTGTGGGCCAAGAGAAGAGGGTCAATACGCTTGCGTCAGAATGCTTAGCAGCAGCACCCAGTCCATGCCTCGCCTGCAACCGATTGCATAGGATACTTATGCTCAAGCACCCTTGGGATTTCATATCCCAAGGGTGTAAAGATGATACTGATCGTTACAGTGCTCAACCAATTTGGCAAAGCCCACTTTGCAATCCTTGGTGACTCAATGAAAAGTATAGGATCAGACCTAGTATGACTACTTTTCTACTGAGAGTTCGTGTAATTGATTTCCGCTGAATATTTCGTACCCATTTAACATACCTTCAAATGCGCCTCAGTAGTCAATGAATCGTTGCAGAGTTTGCAATAGATGCCCTTGAATTCACACTACACATCCAGACGCTGTAAAGTGTAAACGGTTTCGAAACAGGGATGGCCCTTCACCTCCGAGGGATGTCTACTGTGAAAATGGATGGAAAAACTTTCATCAAACAAGCTTTGAATCTCTTGGCCATCGATAGCAAAGGGAGGGCCGCTCAGCGTGTCATCAGGATATTCCAGGCTTATCAGCAGATATTTCGCCCCAGGTTTCAATAATGCACTCATCGTCTCGACATAGCCGGCGCGCATTTCTGGTGGGAGTGCGATTAATGCCGCACGGTCGTAGACTCCCTCAAAAGCCGCTACATTCTCATTCTTGATAGCAAACAAATCACCGGCCCAGAATTCGAGTGCTTCATGTTGGAAAACTGTATGCTGGGGGCGATTGATTTTTGTTGCGGGCCATTGCTGCTCGGCAAAAAAAGTCTCGACTGCCAGTTCGTTTAGCTCCACGGCCGTAACAGCGTGGCCCTGTTCTAGTAGCCATCGAACATCCAGCGATTTGCCTGCCAGTGGAACCAGCACTCTGGCGTCCTTCGATAATTCCTGCTTCGGCCAAAAGCGAATCAACAACGGGTGGACCTCGCTATTGTGGAAGCCGATCTGATTGCGTTGCCATCTGTCATGCCAAAAATCGGCTTTCATACAAATCTTTCCTTCCCCATTTTTTGATGACCTCTCATTCAAACTCTTGCGTGTATAGCCAAGCAGGTTTTGAAATCAGACCTCATTATCAGATCTTTTTAACAGAGATGAATTTCTTGCTTCATCATACTCAGCCAGCTTCATTCTTGTCATACCTCGACAGGCTTCCCTTCAAAAAGTCTAGCCCGAAATTCTCCTTGATTGAACAAGGAAAAAACCCTCTGTATGCCGAGTTATTTTATCCAATCGACGAATGGTTCAAGCGGCAATGAGTCGTGCGTTGCCTGATTCATGATAAATGCCTGTA
>BQIY01000337.1 GCA_021604265.1 Nitrospirales bacterium | reverse complement strand
AAGATTTACGTCATCAGGGGCTTCTTCAGGAAATGGGATGCCACCTTTCGACACTTCGGACGTCATCCGGCTAACGCTTTCTGAACAGTCTGGATGAGTTCTAAAGGACTAAACGGTTTCTGAAGGTAGGAAAAGATTCCGAGTGCTTGGATTTCTTCTTGATGGTTATGATTGTCTTGGCTTGTAAGCAAGACAACGGCAATACCGGCCGTAATGGGGTTTTCGCGTAACTTCCGAACCACCTCAAGCCCTGTAAGTTCCGGCATCACCCAGTCCAGGATCACAAGGTCCGGTTGATGGGTTTGAATAGCCCTGAGGCCCGCGGCTCCATCTTCTGCCGTGTACAAACGATACCGTGAATCCTCTAGCGTAATTTCAACCAGTTCTCGTATATCATCGTCATCGTCCACGATAATGATGGTTTTCTCTCTGGATTCCATGTCTCGCGTATCCTTCGCCGTTCAACAATGCCACAATCGCTAGGTCTGCGTTTCTTCATGCGGTTCTTGATCCTCCATGATCATATCTGTGTTTTCTGGGCCGGCTTCGAGTTCCTGGCCAGGCAATTGAGTTTCCCAGGTTCCCCTGTCTATCTTTCGGGCAACAGTGATAAATCCTGAATGAGCAACCATACGATGATCAGGCCTCACGCTACGACCTTGAATATTCCATGTGCGGAACAATGTCTCAAATGTTTCGATAAGGGCAAACTCCCGCGTCTCTTCTAACGCCGCGACCGTTTGCATGACCTGCGGAATTGTTGGCACAAAGCTCAGGTACAGCCCTCCGCACCGTAATCCTTGAACCGCATGCGGCACCACCTGCCACGGTTCTGATAAATCAAGCACGATGCGATCAAAGAGACCTTCCCGAAGGTCGTCTTCATGAATCCCTTGAAAAATATCTCCCAACCTCAAGGTAAAGTTTGGGACGGCTCCCATATAGCGCTCAATGTTTTTGGTTGCGGTCCGGGCAAATTCGTCCCGCATTTCATAACTCACGACCGTCCCTCGATCACCCACAGCCCGCAACAGGGCCATGGTGAGCGAACCAGATCCAACGCCAGCCTCTAACACACGAGCCCCCGGGTAGATATCGCCCCACACGGTGATCATGGCCAGATCTTTGGGGTAGATGACCTGAGCCCCTCGCGGCATTTTCACTGAATACTCTGCTAAGGTCGGATAGATGGCGAGCATCGCTTTTCCAGTTGAAAGATGCACCATGGTTCCATCCGGCTGCCCAATGAGATCATCATGAGCAATTTTCTCTCCACTCAATTGAAAGACATCCCCGGCCTTCAACGTGAGAGCATAATGACGATCTTTTTTGTCCACTAAATGGATTCTGTTTCCTGCTCGTAAATGTTTCATATGGTGGTCATTCTAACAGCAGTTTATTCATTTCACACCCACTCTTTTGAGGGATTCTGGAGGTGGGGAACGTATCTCGTCGTTCGTATCTCGTATCGCGTTTTCCGTCTCACATCTCCCTTCTTAGGCTTCACGCTTCACGAACGACGTTTCCCGTCTGACGTCTTTAAGCCTTCTCCTTGACACCGTTCTAATAGGAACGTAAGATCCAAATAGACGGGCCCTCGCTGACGGAGCCCCATGATTTCCTTACAGCCACCACCAACGTTCTCCATTTTCTTGAGTACCATTCGTTTTTTTTCTCACCTTGCATGGATTCTATTTTTCCTTTTAAACGGCTGGTATACTCCGGTCGCCTACTCACAGCCGCACCAAGTCATCGTGGCAACGTATGAAGGTGTGATCAACCCTGTTGCGGTCGAGTACTTACAAGAGGCTATTCAGATTGCTCAAGACGCTGAGGCAGAGGCCTTGGTCTTTCAACTGGATACTCCCGGAGGGTTGGACACTTCAATGCGCATCATGGTTAAAGACATCACACAATCGCAGGTTCCTGTAGTCGTGTACATCGCGCCCACTGGTGGACGCGCCGCGTCAGCTGGTGTGTTTTTGACGCTCGCCGCACACGTTGCGGCCATGGCACCAGGCACCAACATCGGGGCAGCGCATCCCGTTGCAATGGGGGGCGGTGAAATGGATGAGGTGATGATGGAAAAAGTTGAAAATGATGCCGTGGCCTATATTGTTTCCATTGCAAATCGCCGAGGACGCAATGCTGAGTGGGCTGAAAATGCCGTCCGTAAGAGCGTCTCAGTCACCGCTCAACAAGCCTTGGATCTCAAGCTTATCGATTTTGTTCCAGACAACCTGAATCAACTGCTGCAAGACCTTGATGGAAAACCTAGTTCAATCAATTCGCAAACGGTGACGTTGCATACAGCCGATGCACAAATCCAAACATACCCGATGTCCTGGCGCTTGGAAGTCTTGAAGGCCTTGAGCGACCCGAATATTGCCTATGTCCTCATGACAATCGGAACCATTGGTATCATCGCTGAACTCTACAACCCCGGAGCCATTTTACCAGGCATTGTTGGCGCCATTAGTTTGATTCTTGCGTTTTATTCATTACAGACACTTCCTATTAATTACGCCGGGGTGTTGCTTCTGATTTTGGGATTGGTGATGCTTATTTTAGAAGTCACCGTAACGAGTTTTGGCTTACTGGCCATCGGAGGTATCACCGCACTTACCCTGGGTTCCGTCATGCTGATTAAAGAAGGTTATCCGTTTTATGAACTTTCCTGGTCGATGATTATTCCTGTAGTCGCTTTCACATCTGGCTTTGTTCTTCTCGTTGTCTCCTTTAGTATCAAATCTCTTAAGAGTCGCACCGTCACAGGAAGTGAAGGCCTCATCGGCATGACCGGCTTAGTCAAAACCGACCTGGATCCCGCCGGCACTGTTTTCGTGCATGGAGAACTCTGGGAAGCCAGGAGTGAGACCCCTCTTCGCACAGGAGATTCAATCGAGGTGACCAGGATCGAAGGATTAACACTTCATGTCAAACCTTCTTCAGTCTCACTGCATCCAAACGTGTAACTATGGAGGTTATCGTGAATCCATCGTATGTGCTCATTCTCGTAGGGGTTGTTGCGTTACTCACAAAGGGCTTCTACGTCCTCCGAGAATACGAACGTGCGGTCATTTTTCGATTTGGGCGGTTAGCCGGTGGAATCATTGGCAATCATGGCCCAGGCGTCATTGTCATTCTTCCGTTCATTGACAAATTAGTCCGCGTGAGTCTTCGGACGGTCACCATGGATGTTCCGCCACAAGATATCATTACCAAAGACAATGTATCGGTCAAGGTGAACGCGGTAATTTACTTTCGAGTCGTCGACGCACAGAAAGCCATTGTTGATGTCGAAGATTATTATTACGCCACATCGATGATTGCTCAAACGACACTTCGCAGTGTGCTAGGACAAAGTCAACTTGACGATCTTCTTTCAAAACGCGATGAAATCAACGCCGACCTTCAACGCATTATTGATCAGGCGACGGAACCTTGGGGCATTAAGGTGTCAGCCGTTGAGGTCAAAAATGTTGACCTTCCTCATGAAATGCAGCGTGCCATTGCTCGACAAGCCGAGGCCGAACGGGAGCGTCGGTCAAAAGTCATTCATGCCGAAGGAGAATATCAAGCTTCCCAGCGTCTCGCTGATGCCGCCAACGTGCTTTCGCAAAATCCTGCAGCCCTTCAACTTCGATACTTAGACACCATGGTGAACATCGCCGGGGATAAAACCTCGACTATACTGTTCCCGCTTCCAATCGATATCCTAAGCTCATTTGTGAAGGCAGTCGAAAAGCCTCAATCTGAAGAGCATTAAGAAATTCTCAGGTGTGAACATGCCTACTCACTACTTGTATCATCTATTCGTGAAGGAATAT
>BQIY01000336.1 GCA_021604265.1 Nitrospirales bacterium | reverse complement strand
ATCCAATGGCAGCAATTTTACCATTGTGTACAGCAATATCTGCCCGCCCTGTATAGCCGGGTAAGACAGCTGTACCTTTTTTCAGAATAAGATCAAAATGACTCACGAGACGATCCTTAACTTTAGATATTTGAGGCGAGTATAGATTTTCTAGTATGCCACCGCAACAGCCAAATACAGGTAGGCAAGCAACTGGAAAAATTTTCAAGAATTGAAGAGTCTCTATGATGGATTGGCAAGTAAAGTAGGTGAAAAGATAGGCAGTATGACGAGTCTATCAAAAGACCATTTGTTATTTTACAACTTTTTTATGCCCGGCCCGTTTTCGATCATGACCGGTTGATTTTTTACACAAAGTCCCTCCAACGATAGGTTGTCACGCTTCCACCACAAGATCTGAGTGGCCTCACCTTTTATAAAGGAAGAGAAACTCTGTTCGCTCCTTAATTTTCCTCGAATCTGGGAACTTCTAGACCGTTCATGAGAAAGTGTTTGAACAGTCTTGGGTGGACCTCCATAATCCAGCTCCCAATTGGAGGGATGAAGGGAAATCGAACATCTTGTTCCTATGTTCGAGATGCATCTAGACAGTTTGTCCAAACCCTTCTGTACATTCGAATAGTCGGTTACAGGAAATTCTCTTAATCGGTCTGCCAATAGAGGGCATGAGAGTCGAAGGCAGGGTCTTTTTTTATTGGAAAGGAGAAGGATTGTGAGGTTTCTTCAGAATGCGGGATATGATGATGAGTATGTGAAAAAAAAAGGTTGGGCAGGGCTCCCCGTCGACAAAGTCTAACGCGTGGCGTTTCGAACGCGATGCGGAGAATGACTGGATGAGTCTTGTCATCTATTACCAGCAGGCTTGGGAATTTGCACAAAACCATCAACGCCTCGGGGAGCGTCTGCGATGGGCAGCTCGAGCGGAAACCTTAGCTGAGGTCATTCTTCATCACATGTTGTGTACCAATAACCCCAAGGCCGTCGACCATTGGCTCGCCCGCCAGTCTGAGGCTTCACATTTAATTCGAGCGTTGCTGGTCTCTCTGTAGTCAGAAATCAATTGATTATAACGAGGAGGGAAGCGGCCCGTGCGCCTTGAAGGGCGCACAGGTGTCACGCTTCTTGATTGGATGCTAGCCGACGTGAACTAACCCATGGTCGTCACAATGGGTTTCATGAGGGTGATGTAAGTGACCATCAACCAGGTAATCGATATGATCGCCATGTGGTATCGCTTCATGTCCGCATGACGAACCGTGAACATGCGCGGTATCGTGAGAACCGCATGAATGACTGGGAGTGCACTCAGCAGGATTCCTCTCCCCGACTGCAATCACGTGTTCATCCACATGCCCGTCGTGTGGAAAATGTAAATGCCCATCGTGCAGATAATCTTGGTGGTCCTCATGTTGAATAACGGTGTGACCGCAAGCTGGACCGTGGGAGTGTGGATGATCATCATGGATTTGGTGTTCGTTCATGAAAGGTCCTTTCTATGAAGTTAGTAAGTCAAGAACCAAATTTTACGATAAATAGTATGGGATACCCCGTCTCAGAGGGCAGGATTCTTTATTCTATGAAATACGCCCCATAGCGTCAAACGAATTTCTTTGATGTATCAGGCATTTCATGGGAGGATTTTGACCGTTGGACAACTAGAATATTCTACCGAACGGATGCTCCTTGCTCGGTTGGCGACATGAGCGATAGTCTCGTGAAGAAAGGAAAACCAATGCCCATCTACGAATATCAAGCCGACTACTGTTTGAAGTCCCTGTTTTGTCCTAAGCGGTTTGCCTTTTGGCAAAACATGTGTGATGCCCCAGTCTCAGCTTGTCACGAATGCGGGGTACCGCTGGAAAAGATTCTCTCAGTGTTTTCGGCGGGAGCTGATGTCATGGCCCATAGCCGGGCGGCATCGGATCCTCCGCCAGGCATGATAGCTCCTCCCCCCACGTTCAAAAACATTTTCGGTGGCGGGTTGGGTATACAAGGCTGTGGACATGATTGCCATTCGCATGGTGGGCATTCACATGGCAAGAGCTGAAATTTACTATTCTTCGTTTTGCAAGATAAGTTCGAAGTCGCGAACAAGTTCTCTCATATTTATGAGCAGAATAGAGGATTACAGATTTAAGGGTAGAGTAAGATTCAGCTAGCAAGCGACTGTTGAGGGCACCTCTAAAAACCAGGATTTTTGTGTGAGGGCAAGGAAGCTGCGCGCGCAGAACCGCAGTGTATGGGCGAATACATGAGGATTTGAGCACGCGGTTGACGTCGCCATTGCGGAAAAGGACGGTTTTTAGAGGTGCCCTTGAGATATTCCCAGGATAACAGGAGGATGAGAATGGCTCTGAAATCAACAAACGGTGATGGCAAGCTGCCGGTTACCGTTCTCAGTGGGTTCTTAGGCGCGGGCAAAACGACTTTGTTGAAACACATCCTGCACACCAAGCACTCGGAAACTCAACCTTTTCGATGTGCGGTCATCGTCAACGACATGGCTGAACTTAATATCGATCAATCATTGGTCGAACAGAGCTCTATTGTTCAATCCGATGAAGTCGTGGCCATGCAGAATGGTTGTGTATGTTGCAGTCTTCAGAACGATGTCGTGGAACAAATCACCAAGCTGGCAGCGTCGAAGAATTTTGACTACATGCTTATTGAAGGCTCCGGCGTTTCGGAGCCAGCCCAAATTGCCAAGTTGTTCGCAGATTGTGAGGACGACCATGATCACGAAAACGCACATGCCGACACGCCCATGTTGGGACAAGTCGCTCGATTGGACACATGCGTCACTGTCGTCGATGCTTCCAGCGTGGCAGAAGACAAGCCGCTCTGGCTCGGGCCCTCCCAGGAGAACTTGTCGCAACTCTTGGCTGAGCAAATCGAATACTCGAATGTGGTGTTGCTCAATAAGACCGACTTGGTCAATGACGTACAGCTTCAAGGCATTCAAGACCGCGTCTTGTTGTTAAATCCGAAGGCCAAGCTGATACCGTGTCGAAACTCGCAAATCCCAGTCATGGAGGTTGTTAACACTCATCTCTATACCCCGAGCGCTTTTGATGAGCAATTGACACGTCTTGCAGGAATCTTCAACGAGGAGAATCAAGAGGAGCCGCAAGGAGTCCCACGTGAAAGCTGTTGTGCCGCAAAGGAAGCTAAGGGGCAAGATCCGTGTTGCGCGACAATCACCATACTACGTCGTACATTCCAGTCGGATGTTTCGAAAGTGGTGCTTCCCGTAGCGAGTGAAACCCGACATTCCGCTCGGTTTGGCATTACGTCCTTTGTGTATCGCGCCCGTCGCCCCTTTCACCCCGAACGATTCGGCCGGGGATTCCTCCACAAATTTTTCGTTTACTATGATTCGTATGATGATAACTCGGATGAGCAAGACGATCAGGTTTCTGGCAACGCTAATGGCGACAAGATGGAGCATGATGATGACGCAAAACAAATGGAAGGGGAAAGCCTCAAAGCAAATCGTTCCCTCGAAGAGCTCCAAAAGATGGCGTATGATCGACAAAGAACCCGTACCGAAGGACTAGGGCAATTGATCCGTGCCAAAGGATTCTTGTGGCTCGCCGATACGCATGATCTGATGACGACATTCAGCCACGCGGGGAATCTCGTGACGATGACTCCTGGTGGTGTGTGGACTGCGCTAGAATCGAAAGCCTATCGTGGGACGAAGGAAG
Organism: Nitrospirales bacterium; assembly: GCA_021604265.1. Next base: position 126 of record BQIY01000336.1, on the reverse strand, counting down.
AGCAATCGAATCTTTGCAAGGATTGGGTAGCCCCTTGGGGGGATCGCCGGCAGGAACTCGTGTTTATTGGCCAGAACCTGAATCACCAATTCATCCAGACGGTGTTGGATGAGTGTCTGCTTTCGG
>BQIY01000335.1 GCA_021604265.1 Nitrospirales bacterium | reverse complement strand
GACTTCCTAGGCGACAAAGGCCTGTTCTGCGTCATTCAGAGAGTCCCTAATCCTCCGATAGACGGGTTTGGCCGCTAGCGTACGGAGGAAGACTTCCAAGTCGCCGATACCGATTTTCTTATACCGTGAGTCTAGTTGCTCGATTGACAACTGTTCCGATAATTCCAGGTCGAGGGCAGGCTGCACGAGAAAGAGGCTATGAAAAAATGAGACCGCAGCAGAGGCGGTTGTCGTGCGATTCTCTTGATAGCCGCTCAGAATACCCAGACAGCCTTCTTCTGTTCCGCAGTTCTGGATGGGTAAATGAGCGGGACTGCGTGTGTCTGTCGGCAAGAAGCTTGTGAGTTGATCAACCAGGCGTGCTTCTCCGGTTTTCCCAACAAGAATCAACGTTCCTGGTTCAACGTCGGTGCGTAGAATCGCAAGCGGGTTCAGCCCTTTTTCAGCAAAATACTGCTGGATGGCTTCTTCAGGGTTACACCCTGTCAAACTGGTCACTAATAACAGAAGCAGCAACATGCAGCAGAAAAGACATTGTGGCTGTGAGTTTTGACTTAGGCGTATACACTTCATAAGTGAAGACCTCTCCGAGGTAGAAAAGACCTGGTCCACATTTCTGTCGTATTCATCACTTCCCATTTACCAACCCTCATTCCGCATTGGCCTCAGCCTCTTTCGCAAAAGTCCCAGGAAAAGCCAACTTGAGGTCTGGCATCAGTGGAATGATCTTATCCTTGAGCTTAACTTTCATCAGAAAATCGGTATAGTTAGATAAGACTGTCCTGGTATTGGGATGTTCCAGGCCAAGACAGGCTTTCATGATGCCATAAGCGCGCTGGTAGAGAGGCTCGGCCTCAACGTACTTGCCTTGCGCCCGATAGAGTTCCGCCAGACCGTTCAGGTTCGACGCGACTTGTGGATGTTTGGATCCCAGGGCATATTTATTAATCGCTAAGGCCTGTTGATAGAGAGGTTTGGCCTCGGCGTACTTGCCTTGCACCCGATAGAGTTCTGCCAGATTGTGGAGAATGATAGCCATGTCTGGATGGTCAGGGTCCATTGTTTTCTTGCTAATGTCTAAAGCTTCTGTATAAAAAGGTAAGGCTTCGTTATACTTTCCTGCACGGACCCAGGCTTGTCCGAATTCATTAAGGAGGATTGGGTTCTTTGTGGGTTTGAGCGACACACGTTTTTGATACCACGGCAAGGCGTCCTTGTAGTTTCCGGCATAGGTTTGATTTCGTCCGCGAGCCAAATAAATCTTGGCCAGCTTTTCTTTATGCTCCTCTTCGAGTGCTTCGGCTTTGGCAAATAATGCATTAGCCTCATTCAAACGGCCCTCGGCCTGAGCTTTGATTCCAAGAGCATAGGGATCTTTTGACAATGAAGGAATTTTGGCCAGGAGTTGTGCGTTTTGCGGAATCTTGGGTGTTTCAGGTTGGTCTTGAGCTATTGTTGTCATGGGTGGGATAAGGCTGCGCTCCAGGGCCTCGAGGGTGAGCGCTTCCCGGGTGGAAGACTGCCACCGTTCTACCTTCGACCGGTCGTAGGCAAAAATCACTTCTTCATGGTGGCCACCAATGAGCTGGGGCTGCATGAGGTGGGAGATCGCTTCTTGTCTATGCCATTTCCTCAATTGGTTCGAGATGTAAATGTAGGCTTCGCCAAATCGGAGGATGCCATCACCATTATCGTCAGCTTTTCCCCATTCCGAACCGAGGGCTTGGAGCATGGCGTGGGTAAAGGCGCTGAGTTTCGTGCCGTCATCGAGCCTAATAGCAAAAGAATTCTGAGTGGTGGAACTGGAGGTGAAGATGGTGGTTTTAGCCCCAACTTCTTTGAGGGTCAAGGCGCCGCTGAACGCCCCGGTTCCGCTGAAGCAGGCATCGATGATGACATGGAGTTCCCCAAGATAGGTATTGCTTTTGGCTGATTCAATGAGGTCTGCGACCTTGATTCCTAATCCATAGTCCAGGTCATCCTGCCCTGCAAGTTGAAGTGCAACGTCTTTGTCATTCGGACTTGCCACGCCATGTCCGCTGTAATAGACGATGACGGAGGCCCATTCTGGCAAATCACGTATGCGTTTGAGTACGGCGTTAACATTGCCCTTATTGGCGGTTGCTCCAATTAGCTGTTCTTCAACCAGCGGGCGGTAGCCTAAAGTCTCGAACTGTTTTGACACCAGTTTGCCATCCGTCAAGGTAAACGGCAGCTCGGTTCCCGGCACACCGGTTTGATCCACGGCGATGACCAGATAGTACTTGGCCTTTTCATTCCAGATCAGGAGTGGACCATCGGCCTGTTCAGGGATGGGAGAAGGGGAGGCGTTGGCTGGTGAGAAGGGAACCCCCAAGACCAGAAGCCATAAGGCTCCACAAAACACCGACGTCCATCCGAAGATTCTTCTGACTTCTATCGTGAGACCCATCCCTGGAACTCCTCTGATACAACTATGTGAGTGCGAATCAGTATAGCGGGGACCGTTAAAAAGGCAAGCGGGTCTTGCAAGTCATATACAGAACATGATGGAATTTCGACAGAGTCCCGCATGCTGTTGATTTCACGCAAACTTTCTCTTTTTGCATCGAGACTGTGTGAGTGATACTTGAAAAAAAGTTTACATAGACTTGAATTCCTGTACTATTTGGAAATAGCCGGACTCTTTGGTTGGCTTATTCAGCAAATGCTGACGGTATCTTGAAGATCCCACTAGGGTGTGATAGAAATAAACGCTTTTGGGAAATTAACGTTGAGATCATTATGAAAGGAAGTGTGGCAACTCACTCGGTTATTTTTCATCAGCATTGACGCTTCCCATAGACCCTGTTGCCTTCAGAGCTTTCTGACTCCCCCCTCATGTTCATTAGGATATCCCCGATGCATTTATGCGCCGGAGAGCTATGTCAAAAAATATCATTAGGCTAGATAGGGATAATTACTTATAATTTTTCTGCGTGTTATCCTATGCTAGGCATTGAATATTTGATGCTGCACTAGCTTGGATCGCTTTCGCTTTCTGGGACATACTTGTTTTCATTGAAAGGATCACACGGATTACACATATGATTAAATCTCTTCTTATAGGTCTCGGTAGCCTCATCGGTATTGGGGTATTGGTTTGGATCGGCGGTCAGGCGACAATGTCTGAAGAACGGGCCACGATCACACAGGAACCGCTTGTGGCAGAAGATGATCGAGTGAAGTCCTTGGATGGACCTTCTTCTGCGTATGCCAAAATTATCGCTCATAGGCTTTCAAGAATAGATGCCAATATATCCGATGATAATCCCTCACGCGTTAAGGCATTGGCAGCCGAACGTGTCGTTGGTGCAAGGCTTCCACATGCATCTGCTGCCTGTGAAGATCCAGAGCTAGAGTCCTGCGATCATGTCATGCCTACTTCGCAGGAGGCGCTTGTTGTTTATGCGAAAGATCTTGAATCTAGAAGTAAACCTCAGGAGCATAGTGACTATTTGACTCATGCTGACTTTGAAATGTCACTGACAACAGATTCTCATGCTAAAAGGGTGGGGGAGTCAGTGATTGATAGTCCTGAAGAAAGTTTACCTGAATCAAGCCGTGGCCTTGAGGAGGTTTGGGACCGGGCGATCAATGCGGAGTCGATTACCGCAGCACGCGAACGGTCGATGGGCAATGGCAGACAGGGCGGTCCTCTTCGTAACGATATTTTCGCTATGTCGGCAGAGTCAGAGCCTGTACCCGATACGTCCCCAATGACTGTTGTCGATACGCAGACAGCATCTGATCAAACGCGATCGGCGACAGAGACCAACTCCAAAGACGGAGGTTATCGATGGGATGAGATCGGG
>BQIY01000334.1 GCA_021604265.1 Nitrospirales bacterium | reverse complement strand
TATACACATACTCGTCGAGCGTCGTAGCAATCTGCTTGACCTTGAACGGCGTCAGGAAACCGTCGTTGATGCCTTCTTTGAGCGAATAGATATACACCGGTTCGCCGAAATAGGCATAGGTGTCGATATTGTCTTCGCGTTTTGGTGTGGCGGTGAGGCCAAGCTGGACAGCAGGAGAGAAATAGTCGAGGATGCCGCGCCAGTTACTTTCATCATTCGCACCACCACGATGACATTCGTCAATGACAATGAAGTCGAAGAAGTCCGGCGGATACTCGCCAAAATACCCTTCGACAGGCTCAGGGCCCGATCTACTCCGTGACAATTGTTTGAGGAGTCTCATGTTTCCTTTGATCAGGGCAGTTTTCTTCTCTCTACTCCACCCTTGTATCTGCTTTTCCCGGGCAAATGCCTCATCTATGCGGTTGAAGGTCTCGTAGTAGATGAGTTTGACTGGCCCGCGTGTTGCTGTGTGCCGTGCGCCCTTTTGATCCTTGTGTTGTTGTATGCGCGTTCGCAGGTTTGTCGTGCTTCCTGTGTAAAGGCTTCCATCTGAGCATTCGAGGAGATACATGTAGCCAAAAGCATCCTTGATCTCGCATATCTCATCAAAACGCGTCTTCAGGTTAGACTGAGACTCGGTGGCTGAGCTTGCCGAAGCCATGAAGGTCTGAAAAATGGTGAAGAACAGACTACTGTTCTTTGGTACTTTTCCTTTCTTGCGAATATCCTCTGGCTTGATGCGAACGAGCGCGTCTTCGGCAAATGCAGCAAACGAGGTGAAGTCATTAAACGCCTGAGTCGCAAGCGTGTTTCGATCGGCCAGAAACAGAATGCGGGGCCGACGTGATGGCTCACTGTCTTTTTTCCAGTCCGTTAGATTCCATCTTGCTTGAAATAACTTCCAGGCAATCTGGAAGGCAATAGACGTTTTGCCAGTACCGGTGGCGAGGGTCAGCAGAATTCGATCTTTGCCATCAGCAATACTCTCCAGCACGCGATTAACGGCGATCTCCTGATAGAAGCGAATCGTCCAACTTCCGCTCTTATCGGGAAACGGCACTAATGCAAAGTGGTTGCGCCAAGCATTCTCTTTGGCAAAGGTCTTTGCCCAGAGTTCGTCCGGTGTAGGGTAGCGAGGTAGTTCCCCCTCCTGACCCGTCTGCATGTCAATGCCGTAAAGGCCCTGACCGTTTGTAGAATACGTGAAACGGATAGCCAATTTTTCAGCGTAACTCTTCGCTTGTGCCACCCCTTCTGTAACTTCTTCAGCCCATGCCTTGGCTTCCACAATGGCTAGCTTCATGTTGCGATAGACCAGTACATAGTCGGCAATCAACGGTTTGGCCCGCCGTCCATGGCCTTCGATCCTGCCTAGTGTGATGGGATATTCGCGGTGAATTCGGCTGCCTTCGACTATGCCCCAGCCAGCGGCTTTCAGCGCAGGATCAATATGCTCAGCTCTGGTCTCGGCTTCGTTCATAAATAGTCTCTACAGTTGTCCACTGAAGGCTTGATCTAGCAGTGACTTTTTCAGTTCATCGAGCGCAGAGAGTTTTTCTTTGTAGATGGATTCGAGGCGTTGGGTTTCGGTTGCGAGGGCATCGAAACGGCTCGTGATTTCTTCCTGCTGGCTAAATGACGGCAATGAAATAGGCAGTTCTGAAAGCTTTGCTTGATTGATGTTGCTGATGTTCGCACCACCGCCGTCGCGCGTCAGCCGCTCTCTCGTCTCACTCGACTTCATGAAGCGAAGCAGGAATCTCGGGCTAATCTGGCGGGTGTCGAAGCGAATACGAATGATGAAGCCGGAATACGAAATCATCCCACCCACGTTCGGAACTAGCATGCAGCGACCAACTAAGTCTTTGCTTCCATTTGAGCGTACAGTCAGAATATCATCACGGCGGATCAAGTAGTCATTAGAGAGTTCGCCATCAATAGTGACTAATTGGAGCAAGCCAATGGGAACGACTGAGTTGTCTTGGAAATCTCCGACACCGACCATGCGGAGAGTTTGCCCCTTGCTTTGCCGGGTGAAATTCAGCCCGTTCTTGAACACAGCGATGTCTCCTAATCGTTTCTCCTCCCACCCTTCACCTCGCTGATTGAAGACGGATTGGAGGTGGCTGTCAAAGAGGGCGCGGGCGTTTTGGAGGTTCTTTTCGGCGTTGGCTTTGGCGGTGGCGATGCCCTCAAACGCTTCATCGAGAATGCCAACAATCCGCTGCTGTTCGGGGAGTGGGGGAAGAAAAACTGGAAATTCAGTGATGTCGCGTTGGTAGAGATGTGGCGTCGTGGCTCCATTGAGACGTGAATTAACGATTTGCTGGAAGTATGGACTGGATAGACAGCGGTAGAGAAATTTGGGAAGAATGTTCTTTCCACTTCGGATGAGCAGAAGTGAAGAGTTAATCGTGGTTCGATCTGGAAGCTCACCAACAATTCCAACCTTCCCAATTCCTGCTCCGTCTTTGCAAATAAGCACATCATCGCTTTGCAACATGATTTCTGGGCTCTCCAAGTATCGCTCCTCGCTGATGTGAAACGCATCACGGAAGTCCACATAGTCGCAGGAATTTAACGAATGAACCGAAAGAAAAAGGGGTCCGCTCTTTGTGTATTCTTTCGCAGTCAACCCACGCCAACCAATCCGACCTTTCAATTCAGCCAGTTCCCCAAGCTGATTCCTCTGCCATCCGTCCTTCATAACAACGCCTTGATTTTTTTCAACACCTTCGCGCTCTCGGCATCCAGGGCGTCAATTTCGTCCATGATCTCCTGTGGGCTTCGATGCGAGATTTCTTCGCCGCCGTTGGGGTTCTTTACGGAGAGGTTGAAGGTCGTTGGGTCAATGTCTTTGGCGTACACGCTCCAGCTTTTGGGCGAGTCGGCGAATGTCTTTTGCAGCTTCACGAATTCGGTGAGGTCGTCGTCGTTAAGCGGGTTGGTCTTGCCGAGGCTTCTGCCGGGGTCGAGCTGGTAGTACCAGACTTTTCTTGTCGGCGCGCCTTTCTCGAAAAAGAGCACGACGGTTTTCACTCCCGCGCCCTGGAAAGTGCCGCCTGGGCAGTCGAGCACGGTGTGCAGGTTGCAGCTTTCCAATAGCAGTTTGCGCAGACTGACGGAGGCATTGTCAGTGTTTGATAGAAACGTGTTTTTGATGACCACGCCACCGCGTCCACCGGCCTTGAGCATTTTGATGAAGTGCTGGAGGAAGAGGAAGGCCGTCTCGCCTGTGCGGATGGGGAAGTTCTGCTGCACTTCCTTCCGTTCCTTTCCTCCGAATGGTGGATTGGCGAGCACGATATCGTAACGGTCTTTCTCCTGAATGTCGGCGAGGTTTTCGGTGAGCGTGTTGGTGTGGATAATGTTTGGCGCTTCGATGCCATGTAGGATCATGTTCATGATCGCGATGACGTAGGCGAGCGATTTCTTTTCCTTTCCATAGAAAGTACGAGTCTGGAGCGTGGTGAGATCTTTGGTCGTGAGACTCTTTTTGGCTTTCAGGTAATCAAACGATTCGCACAGGAATCCAGCTGAACCACAGGCGCCGTCGTAGATTCGCTGACCAATTTTTGGTTTGACCACCTTGACCATGGCTCGGATAAGTGGACGCGGAGTGTAATACTCACCACCGTTACGCCCCGCATTCCCCATGTTCTTAATCTTGGCTTCGTAGAGGTGACTCAGTTCGTGCTTTTCAGCTTGTGAGCGGAACCGTAGTTCGTCGATGTGGTCGATGATCTCGCGCAGGTTGTAACCGCTTTGGATCTTGTTTTTGATCTCGCCGAAAATTTCCCCGATTTTGTATTCGATGGTGTTCGGCCCGCTGGCCTTTTGCTTG
>BQIY01000333.1 GCA_021604265.1 Nitrospirales bacterium | reverse complement strand
TTCTCGGCTTTATGCCACCCTTCCGGCAGCCATTCTCCCGCTTCTTCCTCTGGAGAAGGTTTGCTTCTCAGGTGTTGGCTCCCTTCGTGCGCAAAATAGTCGTGTTGATTCCATACTTCCCCCCGGTCACGATAGGCGTCACTCGTCCACTTTCCTTCGTTCCCCCAAAAGTAGGTACCCCAAAACCAGTGTTTTTTCGGATAACCGCTTCGTTTACCCTTGTCGCCGTCGTCGAGTGATTGTTGATGGAAAGATTGACGGCCAGCCGGGATCTGTATGGCGTTTCCGGTTATAGATGATTGAATGGGGTCGGCCAGTTCAATCTGAATGGTTGATCCGGCCCAATTGCTGTTCGATCCTTGCCCGTTTGCGTGGACCCAATGAGTGGGGAAGACATCTGCCAAATCTTGGAGTTCATACGTGATTCGTTTGGTTTTTCTCGTCTTGATGACGTCATCATCATCTCTCCCAGAGGCTAGATCTGAAGCATTATCAGCGTTAATGCTCCGAGCATTCCAGAAGGCCGTTGCATCCTTCGCGTCTTGATTGACGAAGATGTAATGAAAGGGTTTGTCGTCATGGCCGCTGATGTCCACTTTGGCTCGACGATCGAGAAATTCGTTCAACCCATCCTCAACGAACCGTAACTCGCCTTTTCGAGGTCCAGTCGAGCCTCGCCACTTGGCCTGCCAAATAAAGAGGTGTTTCCCGACGATCGATTGCGGTGTCTCCATATTGTCAAGGTAATGAAGGTCGAGATGTCCTCCAAGCCGGCCCGTATGTTTGGAATGGGCGGTCAGGACATAGTAGCCGATGTCTTCGCCTTGGCCTGGGCCTTGATCCGTCACATGATTGATTCGGACTTCCATGCGTTCCCAATCATGAATGTCCTCGTTTTTACAAATAATCTGTTCGAGTTTTTGGCACCCTTGCATGGCATGGTACACGTGATACAGCAGAATTAAATTTTTTTCACCATTCTGCATAAATTCAATGACAGCCGTATACAGTGTTGGCCGAATCTTCCAATCCTTGTGATTCTTTCCGGTAATAAATTCTCGTTTTTCTTTCTTCCAATGTTTTCGGTTATTACTAAAGTCGCCATCTTGATCAAAATTGAAGTTGGTGATCCAGTCATGGCCGCGGGTCTTTCCTTTGAGCCTGTTCTCATCGGCTCTTTTCAAGATGATCGGTGAGTAATAATGAAGAAATGCTCTACGTTGGTCATCGGATAGGATCCAGCTATTAGGAGAATTGGAAAACGCTGAATCGGCAAATACAGACATCGAAAGACTCAGTACGGGAATGAGAAAAAGAAATGATTTCAAGATAGCTCCTCCCCTTCTTCTAATAGCGAATTGTTCTATTGTGCGTGATCGAGCCGAAGCGGTCAGTCGTATAGTACCGTTCTTGTCTTGTTTGTCAATCTCATCACAGAAAGGGTGTGAGGGACATCTGTTTGTGAAAGTCGCGTGCATCTATCTCCTTGAGTAAAAATCTTTGCCCTCAAACCTTATAAGGATGGAGTTTTGAAAAATGGAATATCGAGAAAAGTTGCATTGAGGAGTGATGAAGAATTGAAGCGGGTTTCTCTGTGCTTGAGAAGTTTTGCCTCGTGCTCTATTGCCTGTTCTTGCGCAAGGTTAATGGGTGTTGTCGTTCGTCATGCTCATTGATTGCGAATGCTATTGGTTTTTTCTCGTTCCATGGTTGTGTTTGACCTATTGGACGTAAGCGTCATGGAGTGTCCGTTTAAGGGAAAATTTTACGTAAGTATTTCTGGAAATGGCCGATGAAGAACAGTGTAAAGGTCTGATCATGCAAGTTATGGAACGATTACAAGACGGTGTGCTGGTACTGATGATCTCCGGCCGGTTGAGTTTTTACTCACGGAAGGTCTTTCAGGCCGTGATCAGAAATGCCGAAACGACGAACGTTCATCATATTATTGTGAATATGCGTGATGTGACGGCCATGGATAGTGCGGCCCTGGGATTTTTGGCATTGGCGCATTTGACTCTGATAGACAAACGGGTTGGGATGAGTGTTGTGGCTCCTCCGACGCACATCAAAAAAATATTAGTCGATGCGAATTTCACTAAAATGATTCCGACTTATGAAACTGAACGGCAGGTGTTAGCCGAACGTGCGTTCGTTCTTGGAAGTCCCGTGTGCCCCCTCATTTAACGTTTCTATCATTCACACCTCAGTGTCGCATATTTCTCCTTATGTTTTACAAGGCCATGATTGGCCATTACGCTAAGCCACGGACGTTCGTTTATCCTTTCTACGTCTAAACTCTCCTGAAAATTTCGGTGCCAATTTCAATCCGTGTTTTGCTACAATTATTGCAGGAGAGAGTGTTGTCTGCGTCGCTGGGATTCTGATGAAAGGTTGTCAATGAAAGAGCCGTCTGAGCAAATCAAGCGAGTTTCGGTGTTACGCGATGAACTATTCAAGCGGAACTTGTCTGGATTTCTGATTCCGCATGCTGATGAATATCAGAATGAATATACTCCTGATTCAGCAGAGCGCTTGCGGTGGCTGACTGGATTTACCGGTTCTGCCGGGATTGCCGTGGTCTGGCAGGATACAGGGGCAATTTTTGTCGATGGCCGATATGTGCTGCAAGTCAAAACTGAAGTGCCATCATCGTGTTTTGTTCCCTATCATAGTGCGGAGGTGTCGGTCACGAAATGGTTGTCTTCTGTCCTTCGACCTGGTTCAACGCTTGGGTACGATCCGTGGCTACATACACCTGATGATGTTGAGAGATTTCAGGTCGTGTGTAGACAGGCTCAGGCTCAACTCGTCGCCTCAACCCCGAACCCTGTTGATGTTGTATGGACAGATCGTCCCGCGGTTCCGCTGACTCCAATGGTTTCCCATGCATTGACTTTTTCAGGCAAAGACTCCCGAGAAAAACGCGAGGAGCTTGGGAAGAAACTCAGGGAAGACCAAGTTGGAGCTGCCGTGATCACGGCCCCGGATTCGTTGGCATGGTTGCTGAACGTTCGAGGAAGTGACCTTGCCTATACCCCATTATCGTTGTGTATGGGGATTTTATTTGATGATGGATCCGTGCGGCTGTTCGTACAGGAACAGAAGCTTACGCCTCAGATTCTTGATCATTTGGGCCCGACAATCCGTACTGGCTCTCCAGACTCTTTTGAAGCTGAACTGAAAGAGTTAGGCCAGCAACACATTCGCGTATTATGTGATCCGAAAAAGACACCTTCATGGATTCTAGACCGACTCAAACAGGATGGTGTGATGGTTACGCATGGCGATGATCCGTGTGTGCTCCCAAAAGCCTGTAAAAATCCGGTTGAGGTGCAAGGGACTCGAAATGCTCACATGCGGGATGGCGCAGCGCTTTGCCGTTTTTTGGCGTGGCTGAATCGAGAAAGTCCAAGCGGCAAGGTGACAGAGTTAGATGCGGCTCAGTATTTAGATGCGTGCCGGCAACAGCATGATCTCTGGCGAGATATGAGTTTTCCAACCATTTCAGGGGCTGGAGCCAATGGAGCCATTATTCATTACCGTTCTACTCCTGAGTCCAACGCTCGCTTGGATTCCGGTACATTATACTTGGTGGACTCCGGGGCACAGTATCTAGACGGGACTACTGATGTGACCAGGACCGTTGCGATCGGGACGCCAACGGCTGAACATCGCGACCGGTATACTCGAGTCTTAAAAGGCCACATAGCCTTAGCTTCTGCGCGATTTCCCAAAGGCACTACCGGTTCGCAACTTGACGTGCTGGCACGAAGATCACTCTGGGAAGCTGGGTTAGATTATGATCATGGCACAGGCCATGGCGTGGGAAGTTATCTCGGGGTTCATGAGGGCCCGCAACG
>BQIY01000332.1 GCA_021604265.1 Nitrospirales bacterium | reverse complement strand
CCAACTGTTCATTGGAACAGACATGGAGTGTGGCCCTTGCCAGCTTGCAAGAATTTGAACTTCGCAGGATCGATCAAAAAACCCGAGTGATTGAAACCGAGTGGATCAAGGTACAACCAAGTCGACTTAGCGGACTCATGAATCGAAATATCAATGAGGAACGGGCTCGGTTTGTCTTGACTGTTGAACCTGCACATACAGGGGAAAGTACCGTTACCGTCAAACAAATCCGAGAGTTTTGGTCACCCCAAGGAGTGCAATCGAGGTCTTGGAGGCAAATTCCAGCGAACGAAGATCAAGAACGCCAACTGGCAGCACGGATTCAAGCTAAACTGAAGAGGGCACCATGTTAACTATTCATCATCGATCGACCATCATCACGGCATGTTATGCGGGACTGATTGTATTCGTATTTTCTGGCGTAGCTGCAGCAACCGCTCACGCTCAACAACAGCTTGAACGAATTTGGGATCACGAATTGAATCGGTGGTTAAATGCCGAAGAACTCGGACATTTGGAAGTCTTCTTTACAGAAGAAGAAGCGGCCAAGGTCATGTTTCCAGATTCGGACAACATTCGCAAAGCCACCCTCTCATTAAACCCCGAACAAAAAAAGTTAGTCGAGGAACAGATTGGATGGAAATTTCCTGAAAGCTCCTTTACGACCTATATCGGGGAAACAGGAGGAAAAGCCGATGGGTATGCCATGGTCCAAAACACGATCGGCAAACACCGTCCAATCACCTACATGGTCGGCGTCGATACTGAAGGGGAAGTCACCAATTTTGAAGTCCTGGTCTATCGGGAAGCTCGGGGTAACGAGATTGCAACCAAGCGATTTAACTATCAGTATCAAGGGAAAGACGTTCGAGACCCTATTCGCATCAATCGCGATATTATCAACATCTCCGGGGCAACCATGTCCGTGCGTTCCGCCAGCGCCGGAGTCAAACGAGTTCTCGTCCTTGTCAATGAATTTTATTTAAAACCGCTCGGATTGGGCACCAACACACTGGTCGCCGGGAACGCAGAAAAAGGATTTCTTGAATCCATTTTAGGATTTTGAATGGCAAATGATACGGCATGCGGAATTTTAATACACGGTTTCGCCTTCGCGACACCGATCGACAGATCCGGCTGGTGTACACCTGGTTTCTCCTCATTATGTTGGCAGGATTTATCTTTACCTTTGTGTGGGCCCATAGTATGACGGACCTTTCCCCAAAAGGCATTGCGCAACATTACCGAGGCTCTGACGCCAACTTTGGTGAACCCATGTCGTTTGGCCAATTAGCTGAGACCACCCATTTTCATTTATTCACGATGCCCGTCGTCTTCTTGATCATGGTCCATGTCCTGTACCTCACAATGGCCAGCGCTATGACCAAGGTGGTCACAACATGGATGTCGTTTCTTGGAGTGACCTTGGACCTTGTTTCTCCTTGGTTAATCACCTATATATCCCCGGTATACGTTCTCACGATGCTGGCAGGAGACATCATGATGACACTCGGGTTTCTCGTCATGTTTATTATCCCGATGCGCGAAATGTGGTTCAACAAACAACCATTCATTCATCGTGAGCCACACGATTATAGCGAATCCAAATAAGTTCTAAACAGGAAAATACCACGATCTTCGCGCGGTACCATGTTTCAATGAGCGGAAGTTATTTGAAACGGCTATAACAACGAAACGCGTGCGTTGACATCGCGTAACCTCTATACCGGCCAGAGACTGTAAGTCCAGAGCCCATGAGAGTCACCAGCTCTCATGGGCTTTTTTATTTATGCGAGGCGGCGGACCCATTATTCGCTTCTCGTAGCGGGGGATCTCCTCCTGGATCCCCCGCCCCTCTCGCGCTGAAAGAGGCAACCGTCATGATGTCCCTTCAACATATCCATGGAAATTTTCATAGCCCTGACAAACGGTATTGTTAGTTATATATACCCAGAGATCTTTACACGTCTTTCTATGCGGAGGTTCAACAATGCATCCTTATAACCAAAAGCCTCAATTATTACGATACATGCTCTGCATGTCATTATTGATACTCGGACTCAGCACAGTGGCATTCATCCCTTATACCGCCGCTCAAGAAATCGAAGAAGCCGATCCCCCGGAAATCACTAACGGCGAACGCCTCTTTTTAGAAACACGTTTTGCCCAGTTCTTTAAAGTATTCCTGGAAAACGGTGGTGATACCAATGATTTGTTGCCAAAAGGCGATCCTTCGCTCGATAAGGCCGTGAATGCGAAACTCACAGCGGACCAATCGGCCGACGGTCCATTTCTGGGTCAATCCATGAACTGCCGCAGTTGTCACTTTGTTGATGAACTTGGCGTCGAAGAACCGTTAGAGGGGTATTCCATGCGCACATACTCCGACTTCGCTAGACGAAGCCCGGTTCCTCTTCGAGAAGACGGTCAGACCGTCACGGTTCGCAACTCGCCACCGCTGGTGAATGCCTCCCTGCCGCGCAAAAATTTTTTTCTTCACTTTGATGCTGAATTCACGACGATGGTGGATTTAGTGAAGGGGACGTTAAGCGGACGAAACTATGGATGGCTCCCAGGGGAACGCACAGCATCAATTGCACATGTGGCCCGCATTATTCGAGAAGACAATGGAACCGGAGCATTAGCTTCAGAGTTCGAAGGTCTGGCCTATTCTGTCTTATTGACTGGAACGGATCCTTCCATCCCTCAAGACTTTATCCTTCCTGAAGCATTCCGGGTTGATGTCGCTCATGCCACAAACGAAGAAATTGTCGAGGCTGTCGCAAAACTGATTAGCGCCTATACTGAAGATCTTGTCTTTTCTCAAGACGAAGACGGCAATTTCAACCTCTCACCTTACGATGTCTTTCTCGAAATCAATGGATTACCGCGACAACCAAAGAGATGGCAATCAGACAGTAGATACAGCAGACGACTGCTTCGAAAGATCACACGATTGGAAGAGAACGGACAGTTACAGTTTGTCGTCGAAAACCCACACACCGACGATGGTCAATTCGAATTTCACGACCAGCCGTTTGTCTTTGGCGAACAAGAGTTGCAAGGACTCAAGGTTTTTTTCACGCAGAAGCATCGTCGATTTCAGCCGAGTGACCGCGCACAAGGCAAAATTGGAAATTGTATCGCGTGTCATACCGCACCGAATTTTACGGATTTCAAATTTCATAATACTGGAATCGCTCAATCCGAATATGACAGCATCCATGGGGCAGGCGCGTTTGCCCAGCTTGCGATTCCCGACTTGTGGCAACGCAATCAGCACCATAACGAGTACTTACCGGCCACAGAACAACATCCACAAGCCAAAGAACCCTTTCGGATGATTCCGACGGCAGAAAAGACTCAGTTCGCCGATTTAGGAATCTGGAATATTTTCATGAATCCTGATTTCCTCAAATCTCAGGAGCGGATCTGGGTCATGTTGTGCCGGGACTCTCTCAAGGGACATATTCGAGTGAGAAATATTATCCGCTTCTGTCGGCCGAGCCGGCTTCTACCAAAAGCCATCGCCCGGTTCAAAACACCGGGCCTTCGTGACTTGGGACATTCAGCACCGTACAGTCATACCGGACAAGTGGATACGCTGGAAGATGTGATACGGGGATACATCAAAAACTCTGAACTACGGCGGAACGGAGAGCTTCGAAATGGCGATCGACGGCTGAAGAATATTGCACTGGCGGAACAGGATATTGCGCCATTGGTCTTGTTCCTGAAATCACTCAACGAAGATTACAGTTAACGAGGAAAGAGCAAAAAATGACGGAGCCGTCAGCATGACGAGTGTTCCATAGTTTATTGCAGCCCATATGGCCAGAGGACCTGATCCCAGAGCCCAAAGT
>BQIY01000331.1 GCA_021604265.1 Nitrospirales bacterium | reverse complement strand
GCCGCGACGTTACACGGAAGCCTGGTCCTGGATACCTTGGAACACACCAAGAGTCTCGTCGAATGTGACCGTATTCTGGCCTGCGCCCCATCGAAACAACATCCGTTTTTTCAGGCCCTCTCGGCAAGACAACACATCGAGCTGTGGGAACAAGTTCCAGAGAACGATCTGGGAACACGTATGGAGCACGCGTTTCGCCAGGCCTTTGCACGGAATTATGCGTCTGTCGTCATGGTTGGCAGCGATCTTCCAACAATATCCAGCCAGATCGTCCAATCGGCCCTGCAGGCACTCCGAGAACATGACGTTGTGATCGGACCCTCGAAGGACGGCGGGTATTATTTGATTGGGCTGAACAAACCAGCACCGGAGTTATTTGCAGATATTCCCTGGTCAACTCATCAGGTCACGACACTTACCAGAGAAAAAGCTAGCCAACTGGGACATTCTCTCACCCTCTTATCGCAACAACAAGACCTGGATACCATTGATGATTTACAGTTCTATATCAAGGAGTCTCCCCATTCATTGAAGAAGGCTGTGTCTTCACGAACAAGCCAGGTCTTCAAAACTCTTTCGACTCGTTTAGTCAACCGGGAGTAACCTGTCAAGGATGACGGGCTATTCCAACGCACTCCCGTCAGGCTTACAGAAGAAACAAGAGGCTTCAAGCATGTCTAACCATGTTGCATTAATTACCGGCGGAGCGAGAGGAATTGCCCGGAGCATTGCTATGGACCTGGGGGCCAAGCACTGGTCAGTCGCCATTTGCTATCGGACAAGCGAACAGGATGCTCTACAGACCACACACACGATCGAAGAGTCCGGCGGCCGTGCCATGGCTATTCGGTGTGATGTCTCTGACCACACTGCCGCGAACAATCTTGTCCGACAGGTGGAGTCCGCCTGGGGACAGATTGATGCGCTGATTAACGGCGCTGGTCCCTATCACCGCATCAATCTCTTTGAAGAGACACCAGCTGGCTGGACGGAGATGATTCAGAATAACTTAGACCCAGTGTTTTACCTCGCACAAGCAGTTGCACCGGGCATGCGTGCTCGAAAATACGGACGCATTATTTCTTTTGGAATGGCTAATGTCGATAAAATGGAAGCACAACCACATGTGACGGCCCATTACATAGCCAAAGCTGGAGTCGTGATCTTGACCAGAACCTTAGCCAAAATGTTGGCACCAGACGGCATTACCGTCAATGCCATTTCGCCAGGGTACATTGATTCAGGCAGCGCTCCACCAGGAGAACTCGATGGAATGGAGAAAAAAATTCCAGCCGGCTACATTGGCGAGATATCCGATATTGTATCTGCCGTTCAGTATTTGCTCTCTGATGAAGCGCGGTATGTCACCGGGGCGAACATTCAGATCAGCGGAGGATGGGGAATATAGTTTGATGCCAGCCGGCTCACGATGAGAGAGAGGAGCGAACAGCCGATGGGTGAACTAATTAAGTTGGAAGACGGTTGGACCGTTCTTTCCACTCGAGCCCAAAGACCTCGGCAAAATGATAGGCAAGTCGTTCTCTGACTTTTATCATATTGACCTGTTCCCCAAGATAGTGCTGCATTGACGTCACATGACAGCCTGCAATCCCGCACGGAGTAATCAGGTCAAAAGGCATAAGATCAACATTCACGTTTAAGGCAAATCCATGCATCGTCACGCCCCTTGTGATCCGAACGCCAATTGCCGCAATTTTTTCAAGAACCGATCCATTTCCCTCAACCCACACCCCTGGAAATTTTGCCTTCGGCTGCCCTCGAATATTCCAGTCGGCTAACACACGTACGATCACGTCCTGCAACAGGCCGACATAGGCTTTTGGCCCCTGACAGAAATTTCGCAATCGGACAATCGGGTACCCCACGACTTGTCCGGGTCCGTGATACGTCACGGACCCGCCGCGCTCAATAGCATACAGTCCAAATCCTTGACCGGTTATTGATTGCCCCTGTCGCTTCCAATGTTCATCCTGCGCTGTTCTGCCTAATGTAAACACGGGTTCATGCTCGACGAGCAGCAACGTATCGACACAACGATCCTCGACTCTCTCCTGAAGCCTCAACTGCTGAAAGTCCCAAGCCTCTTGATAACGAACATGCGAGAGATTGACAAAACACCCCAACTGTTTTTTCGTGTTCACACCCTTTCAGTCCTTAACAATATGCCCGGCGTGCGGAAACAGTTCTTTCCTGTTCTTTCGGGAATTCATTCCAAGCAGGGAACCCTCACTTTGGAAATTGGGTCGGCGGATTTACGCGCCACCCTTCTCCACTCAGCGAGCGCAGAAACTCCACTAAATCCTCTTTCTCGGGTTCCGTCAATTTTAAAGGTTGAATCAACGGATCTTTTCGTGGATTATCAATACCGCCACGATCATAAAAGTCGACCACCTGCCGTAAGGTGCTAAAACGTCCATCATGCATGTAAGGCGCTGTTTGAGAAATTTCTCGTAACGTTGGCGTCTTGAACGCACCGACATCTTTGGGAGATTTTGTCACAATATAGCGGCCAAGATCGGCATGGTCCCGATCCCAATCTACACCCAGATTATGAAATTTTTCATCCGTAAAGTTACTTCCAGAATGGCAGGTAAAACAGAGCGCTTTCCCACGAAACAAGGTTAACCCGTTTTGAGCTCCAGCCGAAAGAGCCTTGGAATTTGAACCTGAATCATGCTGGTCAAACGGACTATTCCCTGACAGGAGTGTCCGTTGAAAACTAGCAATGGCTTGCCCGATCGTATGCGCTGAAATACCAGACCCGAACGCATGCTGAAACATTCTTTTATACCCGTCGATACTCTTCAGCTTTGCCACCACTTCCTCGTGATTGGCAAACCCATGCTCAACAGGATTGGTTAACGGTCCAACCGATTGCTCTTCAAGCGTCACAGCTCGTCCGTCCCAAAATTGACCGGAGCTGAAGACGCGATTAATGGCTGTCGGTGCACTACGGCCGCCTTGTTGTCGATGAATTCCCGTTGAAACAGCCTGTCCGTCCGTGAAGGCCAGGCTCGGAATATGGCAACTGGCACAGGCAATGCTGTCATTTTTTGATAACCGTGTATCAAAGAAGAGAAGTTTTCCTAATTCGACTTTTTCTTTCGTCATCGGATTATCATCGGGGATCACTGCTAACTCTTTTTTCAAGCCTAAAGGAAATTTCAGTTCATACGGCTCTGCAGCATAAAGTTGCGTCGCGACACCCAACAGCACACTCATAGAGAAGACCGTATACAGGCCAGTTCTTGCCCATAGCCGTATCTTTGTCCAATAATTGACTCGCACTTCTTGCATCGACCTCATTGCCGTCTCCTTTCTAAGATATGTCACGTTGTCAACATAATCGAATGTTACTTTCGAATCGTCCGCCTTGTTCCTCGAAACAGTATTTGTACGTGAGAGATTTTAAATTCTTTTTTCAAATGGGTGTTCACTTCAACAACATCTGGATCAATATCAATGAGTTGGCCGTTCTCGTCATCAAGAAAATGATGGTGATACTCAACATTCGAGTCATAAATCACTTTCGATGTGTTCGGAAAGCGATATTCTTTCAATAGTCCCGCAGCCACTAATGTGCTTAACGTGTTATAGACAGTGGCTAAACTCATTTTCGGGAAATTGTGGTCCGCCCAGTCTTTAATCTCTTCTGCTGTCGGATGATCACCTTCATTCACCATATATTGATAAATGACGATTCGTTGTGCTGTGGCTTGCACACCGGCGTCTTCCAGTTTTGCGGCTATCATCTTTGAATCAAGCATTTCCACACCATAGATAGAATTAATATATATTTAGAGTAATTCTAAATACTAATAATGTCAATACCACCCACGACTTCCCAGCAACG
>BQIY01000330.1 GCA_021604265.1 Nitrospirales bacterium | reverse complement strand
GCCAGAGAGGCCTCTTCGACATGACGAGAAGCCACGAGGGCATCATCAGGGTCAGGGGGAGGGGGATTTGTTCCTTTTAAAATTCCCAGCAATGGCAAACTTGTCAGAAATAACACTGCGATAAGGAACACAAACTTAAATCGGCCGTCCATGCGTTCTACACCAATTCAGCCTACAACATTTGGCCACTAGACGGTTAAAGAAACGAACAACTTCACACAGTGCTGACCAGGTTGAGAAATCACAGCGACTTCTGCTTATTCGGCTGCTCCGGATCTTTGGCGCAACGAAAGCCGACCGTAGCATCTGTTCTCCACATTTTTGCAGAAAATCGCTTAGTCAATCGCGCGCCCACTCTCGACTCTCGCCAAGACCCGCCGCGAATGACTTTATAGACATCATCATTGTCAGGTCCAGTCGGATTACGATATGAAGTTGTCTGGTAGTAGTCCGGAGCATAATTATCCAAAACCCACTCTGCAACATTCCCCGTCATATCATACACACCGAAAGGACTCCGGCCCACGTCATAGGAACCAACTGGCGCCAAATACTGATACCCATCATCTTGCCCATCAACATTAGCATAGTTTTGATCAAACTTCGCTCCCCATGGATACCGACGCTTCCCTTCACCTCGAGCGGCTTTTTCCCATTCAGCTTCCGTCGGCAATCGTTTTCCAGCCCATCGACAGTAGGCCACGGCATCATTCCACGTCACAGCCATGACAGGATAGTCCGGACTTTGAAGTTTCGACACCTCATCTTCAAAGACAGGGACAATGGGTTTTTGGTACTTGGTCATCTTCAAAAAACGATCATACTGCTTTTGAGTTACTTCCTTTAAGTCAATATAATAGGTATTGAGATACACAGGATGCGCTGGTCCCTCATCCGGATCGTCTTTTCGACTCCCCATGGTAAATGGCCCTTCAGGCACTTCAACCATTTCCCGACCTTCATCACCGACAATAACTTTATACATGGAAAAATCTTGTACCGGTGCGGGTTGCAACACTCGCGCTTTTGCAGGCCCCCTTGAAGCCACTGCCTCCAATTCCGCCTTGCCTTTATATGTCTCATACAACAGCATGACGATCATCATGATAAATGACCCGAACACAAAGATAATCGAACCAATGAGCACTTTATTATTTTCCGGCATTCACAACCCTCAATCTCTCTGCATTTCTTGAAGATATTTCACCAATCGCCGACCTTGCTTGAACAAATTACACATCACTCTTTGTCGGCTCTTCTATCGGCAATGACGGGGACGCAGCGAGCTGCTGCTTCCGTTCAGCACGTGCATCCAGTATCATCGAAACCTGGACGCCTAAAAATCCTCCCATCGCCGCACCAGAGGCGGCTCCAACCGTCACCGCCTCCTCGCCACCGAGCACCCACGCCAGCACCCCGCCAAGGATTGAACCGATAAAAATACTCAAAAAGAAACGACGCCCGCCAAATATACCAACGCCAGCGCCCAGCGTGATACCAATCACTACGGCCACGGGCAAATACCCGCCTCCCATAAGCAGGCCAATCAACGTCCCGACCGTCCCCATGACCACAGTCCCAATCACGACGTCGATAATTTTTGACTGCGACATACTCTCCATTATCAACCACGCGCAACGATCAAAAACCGTTCGGCTTGATTACTTGGGATGAACGGCAAGCGACCCAAAATCCACTTCCACGCCCGGACCGCCGAGAAGAGAAATACCCCAAGCTTTCGGAGCAGGTTCATGCTCATGAATTTCCTTGAAATCTTCATAGACATTGATTCGTTCTTCGACCCATTCTCCTGCCTGCTCGGCTCCGCTCCGGATCACGACTTCTGTCGATCCAAACATGCCCCCTTCTTTCATTGTCCCAACCGGCTGATTCACACTCCACACGTATTTCGTATTCACCGGGATAAACATTAAGTCGACGTCCAATGAAGGATACACGGCAGCAATAAATTCGGCTCCTTCATCTATCGAACGGACTCGCCACCGCCAAGTTAAAATCGGATGAGTCTTCGGATCCCAGGACATGTTTTTCGTATACACACGCTGGCTCGCATTGTGAGATTTCAAAAACGACACGCCATCTTCCTGACCAATGGCATAGGTGTCCTGCGCTGTCGTCTTACTTCGTTGTGCATCCCACTCTTTAGGAAATCCGTTTTCATCTGGTTGATTGAAGTCTTCGATGAGTATCGATTCAGCTTCCGATTGAGCTAGTACGCGCTCTGCAGAATCTACAGATATTACTAACGCTACCAACATCACACACCACATCCCCGAACAAGTCCAGAACGTTCGACTGCCTGCGTTAGGTTCAAACCATTTCCTCATACCGATGTTTCCTCTTGTGAAAGCGTCTGCACGAGCGGAGAGGAAGTCATACGATTTCCTACTCGCTCATCAGCCGTTTGATAATCACGCCGACTGAGCCAGAACATAAAAAAGACCGAAGCCCAGAACAGCAGCATATTGATCGTCACCATTTTAGCCGCAAAACCGATTTCCGGCATGTAGGACCATGGGGAAGCATCCGGAAGTAATTCATTGACATGCCAGCCAAGACGGCCAGCCGAGCGAATATATCCCATCAATCCCATGACCCAGGTAAAGGCCGCCGCAACGCCGAACAACACGACCATTCCCCGTAGAGAAATCTTGCCCCACGCAATTGGTCCGATCACGTTCGCCCCTCGCAACATCACCTGATTGAGGCCAATCCCTCCCAACACCACCATGGCGGTCGTAACACCTTGCGGCATGGACAAGCCCACGCGCACGTTGGCGGGAATATAAAACCCATAAATGGCCAGCCAGAGAATGTTTCCCATCCCCAGAATAAATAATGCGCCCAATGCCACGTTGCCCTTCCAAGCCCAGGAAACCGTAATCTCCCGATTGGCGCGTCGATAGAATAAATAACTGAGCGCCGTCAGGCAGATCATCAGATTGATGGCTCCGTTCTTGGCAGACATCACGCCAAATTGTCCGATCACCGGATGTTGCGCGGCACCCATAGCCTTCATTTCGCTTGGTGTCGTGGCAATCGTATGCGGGGTAAACCAGACAATAAAACAACCCAATAAGGCAAAAATAATCATCTTAAAGTATGGGTGAAACCGCTCGCCCCCCTTGATGCGTCCCAAGGACTGCCAAATATAATAGTTGATACCTAAAAATAAGACACCAACCGTCACCGCTTGAATCACAAACATCCACGACAGCAGTCCGCCCATCATCGTGCCACCCATTTGCGAGCTGAATTGAAAGACGGCTTTCATCAGCCAATACCCGGCAATCGGCATCGGCAACAACGCACAGACGACCACCAGCATAAACACATATCCAACCCAGTCATAATACGCACGTTCGTTTTCCGACTTTGTTGTCAGGAAACGATACGCCGCATACGCCACCACAACCGCACCGCCCGACATAATATCAGCCAAAAAACGATGCGTGTTTAAAGGATTCCATAATGGTGAATGCAGCAAATGCCAGACATTTCCCAAGAACCGGCCCGCACTATCCACACCAGCCGGCCCCATCATGAAGGAAGCCCACGCATTCGCAATAATCAAGAGCAAGGCCCCCATGGCGTTCACCAGAACCCCAATCGACATATGCATCCATTTTTTTCCACGAGTCGCCATGGAATCCCAGCTATAGTAATACAGCAGCAGCAGAAATGAGACACCCAAGAAGACTCCCGCATAGAGCGGCATCATGCTCTTGAAGGTTGCCCCCATGTACCCCATAAACCCCGGGTACATCGTGATAAAGACCCCTAACATGAGTGCACCCAACAAGGCCGTAAACGATAAGGAGACAACAGCCACCCGCACAATGTCATGTGCCAG
>BQIY01000329.1 GCA_021604265.1 Nitrospirales bacterium | reverse complement strand
TGGAGTTTGTTCGCGATCATCACGAAGTCAAATACTACAACGATTCAAAAGGCACGAACGTTGATGCGACCAAAAAAGCTCTCGCAAGCTTTGATGAGCCGATTGTGTTGATCATTGGGGGAAAAGATAAAGGTGGAGATTTTGCCCAACTCTATGACCTGATTCAACGCAACGTCAAAATGGTCATTGTCATCGGTGAGGCAGCTCAGCGCATCATGAATTCTTTGAATGACGTCAGACCGGTTCTGGAGGCGAAGAGTCTTGCGCAAGCTATCCAGTATGCTCGGAGAGAGGCGACTGCTGGCGATGTGGTTTTATTTTCTCCTGCCTGCTCCAGTTTCGATATGTTTAGAAACTATGACCATCGGGGGAAAGAATTTAAACGGCTTGTTCACGAACTATCATGAAGAGTGGAGCCCGTATGGGATCAATCGTTTTTCGCAAAAAAAATCTGTCGACCATGGCTCCGAGTTGGGCTGGATTATTTGATCAGCCGCATCGGGAGACATTTTTTCGCTCACTCGACGGGGTTCTTCTTGGAGTAACGGTTGTGTTGGCTCTCGGTGGTCTGATTGCCGTGTTCAGTGCAAGTGGCTATACCGCCAAGGTGAGATTCGAATCATCCACGACATTGTTTTTTCTTCGGCAAGCCCTGTGGTTGTCGATTGGGTTTAGCGCACTCTTCTTCCTGGCCCGCATCGATTATACCGTGTTGCGGCCCTACATTCCCCGGCTTCTCCTTGGATGTATGGCGTTATTAGCCGTCGTCTTAGTTGCTGGTGCGGAAAATAACGGGGCACGGCGGTGGCTTGATTTCTCGTGGTTCTCCATGCAGCCTGGCGAGTTGAGCAAATTGGTTGTCGTGCTCTATTTAGCCAGTTATTTAGCCAAGTCAGACATGCGAATTACCAAATGGCAGGACGGACTGTTACAGCCCATTCTCGTGGTGGGGGCGGTGTGCGGCTTGCTCGTATTTGAAGATTTTGGCACTCCAGTCGTTTTAGGGCTGGTCTTGATTGGGATGTTGTATGTCGCGGGTGCTCGTCTCCTTCACCTTTCGGTCATGGCGTTGGTGGTGTTGCCTCCTGCGGCGGCCGTAATTGCCAATTCTCCTGAGCGATTGGAACGTCTGACGAGTTTTTTGCATCCTGAGGCCGATCCTTTGGGTGCCGGGCATCAGCTCATTCAGTCGTTTATCGCCTTTAATAATGGAGGGGTCTTTGGTCAAGGGTTAGGGCTTGGCGGGCAGAGCCGTGGGTTTCTTCCTGAGGCCCATACTGATTTTGTGTTAGCTCTGATCGGAGAAGAGCTGGGTTTCGTTGGAACCGTCTGTTTCCTCGGGTTGTTTGTGGTCTTGCTGCTGAAAGGGTTTCGTGTTGCGGCTCAGGCGCCTGATATGTTCGGCCGGTATCTAGCGCTTGGGATCACATTTCTCCTTGGTATTCAAGTGCTGATGAATGCCGGGGTGGTCAGCGGTCTGTTGCCGACAAAGGGCCTGACCTTGCCGTTTGTGAGCTACGGCGGGTCCTCGCTCGTTACCAGTCTGATGGCCATCGGGCTCTTACTCAGCGTGGCTCGTCAACGAGTGGGAAAAGTTTAGTGCCCATGTGGATGGCAGGCGTTCGAGGAATGCTGTTGGTGTAGGTGGTGAACGTCAATGGTGTCCAAGCACATCGTGATTGCGGCCGGAGGAACGGGAGGGCACTTGTACCCGGCCATTGCACTCGCTAAGGAATTTAAACGGCAGAATCCTGAGTATATGATCACATTTGTCGGATCTGGAAAACATTTAGAAAACAGCATTTTGGCTCATGAAGGGTTTGCTGTCGCCCATATTGACGTCAAAGGGATTGTGGGTCTTGGAGTCTGGGGTGGTGTCCGAAGCGTCCTGTTGCTGCCAAAAGCGATTTGGCAGTCGATAAAGATTCTGCGTGACCGGTCAGCTGATCTGGTGATAGGAACTGGCGGGTATTTTAGTCCGCCAGTGGTTTTTGCTGCAGCTCTGTTGGGCATTCGTCGTATCATTATGGAGCCGAATGCTGTGCCAGGCTTAGCCAATCGAGTCTTAGGTCCGATCGCTGATCGTGTGTTTCTGGCCTTTGACACGGCTAAAAACCATTTTAGCAGTGCCAAAGTTCGGATTGTGGGAACTCCAGTGAGAGAAGAATTTTTTCAAGAGACGGAAAAGAGGCAGAATCAGCAGAAGAAAATCGTGTTGGTATTTGGAGGAAGTCAGGGGGCCAAGGCGATTAATACGGCCGTGGTCGAAGCGCTCGGGGTTTCCTCTGTTCTTCGGAACACATGTCGTTTCATTCATCAAACTGGCACGTCTGATTATGAACGGGTGCAGTCGGCATACGGAACCTCTGGGATCGATGCGGAAGTTTTGCCTTTCTTGTATGACATGCCTCAAGTGCTCAAGTCAGCAGATCTCGTGGTCTCGCGTTCCGGGGCTGGATCGCTTGCGGAGCTGGCGGCCTGTGGAAAACCAGCAATTTTGATCCCCTACCCTCATGCGACACACGGCCATCAGGAAAAAAATGCGAGAGCTGTGGAGGCGACGGGAGCGGCGGTAGTCATTCTCGAATCTGAGCTCACGGGTGAGCGCCTGGCTCAAGAAATTGAACAACTCTTGAGTCAGCCGGAACGCTTGAAGGACATGAGTGCGAAAAGCCTGGGCGGTCGTAAGGTTGACGCAACCATGCTCATGACTCAGGAATGTCAGCATTTGATGCGTTCGATGGCGTAAGGCACGAAGTGCGTCGCCGAGGGCGGAAAGAGGAATTATGTTCAAGAAAATCCAAAATATTCATTTTGTAGGAATTGGGGGCAGCGGCATGAGCGGGATTGCGGAAGTGCTGCTGACCTTAGGCTATAAAGTGACCGGATCCGATATGAATCAATCGGATACCGTCCGTCGCTTAGAAGCGATCGGTGGGAAGGTCTTCATTGGGCATCAAGAGTCGAATGTGGAAGGGGCGCAGGTGGTGGTGGTTTCCTCCGCGGTTCCGGCCACAAATCCGGAAGTGAAAGCCGCAAAAGCCAAAGTCATTCCGGTCATTCCGCGAGCCGAAATGCTGGCTGAATTAATGCGGTTGAAATATGGCGTTGCGATTGCGGGTGCACATGGGAAAACCACCACCACGTCAATGGTTGCCACCATTTTAGCGCAAGCCGGGCTTGACCCAACATTTGTCGTTGGCGGGAAAGTGAATGCGGTTGGGACGCATGCCCGTCTTGGACGAAGTGATCTATTAATTGCCGAAGCTGACGAAAGTGACGGGTCCTTTCTTCGTCTTTTCCCATCAATTGTGGTGGTCACAAATCTGGATCGTGAGCATCTTGACTATTACGGGACCATGGAAGGCATTCAAGAAGCCTTTTTGGAATTCATTAATAAAATTCCGTTTTATGGTCTCGCCATTCTTTGTGCGGATGATGAGTGGGTCCGCGGTCTCCTTCCGAAGATTACGAAACGTTATCAAACGTATGGCTTGCACGACTTTGCCGGATCGCTCACGCCGGATGTCTATGCCTCGGATATGAAAGCCAATGATCGGGCCGTTGAATTTCGTGCGCACTTTAGAGGGAAAAAGTTAGGACCGTTTCGTCTGCCCATTCCAGGTAGTCATAACGTGTCGAATGCGTTGGCTGCGATCTCCGTTGCGTTGGAATTGGATGTGTCGGTGGACCTTATCCGAAATGGGTTGGCTGCCTTTTCAGGAGTCGAGCGACGGTTTCATATACGAGGCGAAAAGGCCGGGATTATGGTGGTGGATGATTATGGTCATCACCCGACAGAAATCAAGGCGACGCTTGCGGCGTCAAAGTCGGCATGGGATCGTCGAGTCGTAGCCGTCTTCCAGCCGCACCGTTA
>BQIY01000328.1 GCA_021604265.1 Nitrospirales bacterium | reverse complement strand
AACCTTGCTCTCTTTAAGTCAGTATGCAGTACGTGTCGTTTGACGTTATATCGTCACTCGGGCAGCAGAATGATGGATGATCATTGCTTCCAGATTGGATGTTTCATACATTAATACTGTTCCCTTTATTTTCTAGATTTTGTGCTTATGATGGGAGGTTTTTTACCATGAAATCCAATGCGTTTCTTTTCACAGCTTTGGGATTAATGGCCGGTCTTATGCCGATGAATGAATGGATCAGTCCGCTCAACGCGCAAGTACCACCTGTGCAAGAAGGGAGCACGGATTTACGCGTCATTGATGTTCAGAGGAATGTGAATGTATCTGAAATAGTACGGACCTCTTCAAAACCTCTACGGATGCCCGTGTACAAACCGCCAAAGGGTATAGGGGCTCCAGGAGGAAGAGTGGGCGGTGGAACCCGAGGCGACGACCTGGCAGTGGCAATGTTGTTTGCCATGGTCCCGGATCATTTAGGACTGACGATCAGTGAACAACCATCCTTGTATTGGTATTTGTCCAGACCTGCCCCGTACAAAATGGTGTTAACGGTGAACCAGGAAGATCTCATCAGGCCTGTGCTGGAAACAACCCTTGCCGATGATGGTGTGCCAGGCATTCATTCGATCTGTCTTAATGCTCACAACGTGAGACTTGAATTGAATAAAGAATACCGATGGTTTGTCGAGCTTGTGGTGGATGCCGATTCTCCTGCCAGGAACCTTGTTGCAGGCGGGCGAATCAAAAGAATTTCTCCACCGGAAACGCTGTTAGCCCAATTACGCAATGCGGAACCTCAAGACGTGACGTCCATCTACTCAGAAGCGGGTCTCTGGTATGACGCTTTCGACTCGATTTCCGACTTGATTGCCACGGTCCCTGACAATCCGGATTATTCACAAGGTCGAATTCATCTGCTCAAACAAATCGATATGGACGAAATTTTGGAATTGGCACGGGAGGAAGAGAGCGTGTCATGGATTAGTGATTCTACAAGTCGGGGTTTGGTTAACAGCTATGTTGATAAACCGTATGTTCAACCTGTCGTTGATCATCAATAGCAAAAAAAGAGTCGCGCTTGCTCCTGTTCCCGGTGTTGTCTGGGCGTATGCTGATTTAGGCCTATGCGAAAAGGCTCAGACCCTAAATAAGGGGCCATGGTATAGAATGTGAAGAACTTTCGTTGATCATTTCATGGTGAGACCTCGCCTTCCTTGGGTAGCCCTCTGTGCTGCCGGTGATAGTAGACCCCAATAAATACCCTTGGCCACTTGCATAAGGCCTCTCGTGTGAAGCATCGTTCTTGGTATGACGAGATCGATAGTTTCTGAGCCGACAACGGCAGGTCATGGAAAATCCTGACTATGACAATTAAGGATGGCACCGGCGGAAACAAGTGGTCAGACGATCAATTTTTAGACGGCTTGCGGCTTCAAGGTGATGCGGCGGCCGATCAATGCCTGGCTCAGCTTCATGACGTGTTGGAGGAAAAAGATTTCAGCGACCTCTTTCAACGGCTCAAGACAAACGCCGTGGTTCTTTCGGAGGATGTTCCAGGGCCGTTGAGTGCGTTTTTAACCAGGACGATGAAACTGCCCTTGATTGCGACGAGCCCTATTGATCATGAGCGGATCAAGCGGGGACAACGCGTGTTTATGACGCATGCGCTTCCGGCCGCATTGGTTCTGTTAGCCAAGAGCCTGCCTGAAGGCTATGCGGCCCCCAATCTTTCAAAAGTACTCAGCATCTCCAATAATTTGTCTCAACGCCCCTATCGACGGCTTCTTGGAGTGTTGCAAATGCTCATCAATGTTTCAGCTGTTGGCGGGTTTGAACCTTCCGGAAAAGCGCTTATCACGGTTCCGAAAATACGGTTGCTTCATGCCGGTGTTCGTAAGATTGTCCGGGAACACCTCACTTCCTATGAAGCACAGCATGGCGTTCCGGTTAATCTTGAAGATCAATTGGGAACGGTCATGGGGTTTTCCTACTTAGTGATTGCAGGACTTCAGCAATTACGTATTGGATTATCAAATGAGCAAGCTGAAGATCTGTTTTATGTGTGGAGGATCTTTGCGCAGATGATGGGCATTCATCCGGAAGGACACACTGAGAGTAGCGAGTACGTTCCTCGGAATCTTGCCGAAGCCAAGCAGTTTTATGAGTCATATAGGCGGAGACACTATGTGAGCGCCGTCAATAATCCGGAAGGCGTTCAATTGGCAGCGGTTCACCTCCAGTTGTTGAATGATCTTTTGCCGCAAACACCGTTACGGCGGCTCGGTATGCACATCCTTCCGAGAATGTACATGGAAGAACTCATGGGGAAAGAGGGGTGTAAACGGATCGGCATTGCACCTGTCCGTTTTCTCTATCTGACGAAATGGTTGGTGGCGACCTTTCCCTCTATATGGAGCCGCCTTTGGTATGTCGTAGACCGAGTTGATGCGTCACAACATCTTCATGAAAATATTAGCCGTGTCTTTTTTCAAGGGCTCATTAATCGAGAATATAATGGAGAGATCACGTTTCGAATTCCTGATACGTTAGATGAGTTAAACAGGTTGGCGTAATAGAAGTGCCCCATCCTGCTACGTCAAACGTACCTCATAAAACCTAGAAAGACGCTTAAGGCGGGATACGAAATACAAGCAACGAGCGATGATTCAGCATACGCCGCTGGCGGCCTTTTTAGTATTCCTGTGGTAAGAACTTCGGCTTCAGAGAAAGGAAGAGAACTTATCCAAGTGGATACATGCGTGTATCTATTTCAATACACCCTCCATAGCCTGTTCGCTGACGTCCTTTCCCTCTAGACAAATTTCTCATAAAGACCTACCATGGTATTCTTCCATAGAATGCGGCAATTCTATGGCGATTTCATGTACTGACGCTGGAAGGAATGCCTGATTAATTCCGAGAGTTCTATCGTGGAGAAGAGGCGAAGTTCTGGAACTGCTCCATTCGCTATCCGTTGGTATGTTATCTGCAAAAAGCAAAAAATAGTTGAAGGAGATTCATGTCAGTTTAGTATTTTCCCAAAATGTGTTATCCCCATTGCTGCGCTCTCGTTCTTAAAATGCGAAACATGTGACTCAGAAACCGCTCATCTAAAAATTATGCCCTCAATGGCAGCTTGCAAGGAGGCATCGTGGTCATGAAAAAGTTTACGTTCATCGTGACGTGCTGTCTGATTCCCTCACTCCTGTTTGTGTCGGGTTGTAGTCTTTTCCGAACCGCTGCGCAAGATGAAGCCAAACGGCAGGGCAAGACTGCAGCCGATTTTCCGGAGACCGCCGTGGATGTCTTTCGTGATATGGATGGAGGGATTGCGCTCACGCCTGATGAGGTGAAAGGACGCAATACCTGGATGCTCTGGACGGGCGGCAATCAGGCGTTTTGGGATTATATGGCCAAAAATAGTTTTGGAACATTGGATTTTCTGAAAACGCTGTCTTCCTATCCCAAACCTGATAAGCTTGGCAAAAAATATTATTACAGCCGGGACAATCGCTTTGAATATTTAGGGTTGATGAATGAACCTGGTTTTAAAAAAGCCACTGGCCCCGACCCGAAATATGGCCTTTATCTCGATGAACGCGTGGAACCGGAATCTGAGAAGCTTGATCCGGCGGTGTATGGAAAATCGTCGGGAATCGTGGGCTTGCGTCTCTTCCTCAATCCCAAGTTCGATGAGTCCAGTTCTGAGTATGATCAGGATGTTGTGGACTATTGGGATGCCGAGCGTTTTTACACAGACCCTGATTATTATTTAGATAAAGAACTGGTACGACCGTATCGTGTGGGCATGTCATGTGCGTTTTGCCATGCCGGCCCTCATCCCTTGAACCCGCCGGCCGATCCGGAAAATCCACAATGGGAAAA
>BQIY01000327.1 GCA_021604265.1 Nitrospirales bacterium | reverse complement strand
ATGGAACTTGCGCGATGACACCGGTAAACACGTCAGGCCGTAAATTAGTGACTGCCCCAATCAGAAGTCCACCGGCACTCCCGCCCATGGCAAATAGTTTTTCTGGATTCGCATACCGCTGATCTCGCAAGGACTCGGCGCAGGCGATGAAGTCGGTAAAGGTATTCATTTTTTTCAGCAATTTTCCATCTTCATACCAGACCCGCCCCAATTCCTCACCTCCCCGAATATGGGCAATGGCATACACGAATCCCCGGTCCAGCAAACTCAAACGTGCGGAGCTGAAGGTGGCATCCATACTGGCTCCATAGGATCCATAGCCGTATAACAACAGCGGCGCATGCCCATTGGCCACAAACCCTTTCCGATAGACCAGAGAAATGGGAATTGACGTTCCATCTTTAGCTTGAGCATGAAGGCGCTCCGTATGGTACTGCGAGACATCGAAATCACCTAAGACTTCTTCGCGCTTCAAGAGAACCTTGCGTCGCGTCTCCATATGGTAATCATAAATCGTCATCGGCGTTGTCATGGAGGTATAGCCGAACCGCAGCACGGAGGTCTCGAACTCATAGTTATCACCAAAGGCGAAATAATAGGCCGCCTCTCCAAAATCAATGTCGTATTCATCATCTCCCTCCCACGGGATCACGCGGAGATGAATGAGACCTTGAATCCGTTCTTCCACTACGAGGAACTGCTGAAAGAGTTCAATGCCCTCGAGCAGCACATCGTCGCGATGTGGAATCAATTCTTTCCAATGTTCTTTTTGCGGTTGAGTAACCGGCGTCACCATCAGGCGAAAATTCTTCGCTTGATCGTTTGTTCGAATATAAAACTGTCCATTGTAATGCTCCACGTCGTATTCGTGTCCGCGTTCGCGCGGCTGCAATATTTGAAATTCACCGGACGGATGATTCGCATCAAGGAATTGGTATTCACTGGCAATCGTCTGGTGCGACGCAATCATCAGAAAGTGTTTCGATTTGGTTTTAAAGACATACGTCGAGAATGTTTCATCCTTTTCTTCAAACACCAGTTCATCTTTCTCAATATCAGTGCCGAGGACATGTCGCCAAATCTGATGGGCCCTGAGTGTTTCAGGGTCTTGTTTGCTGTAAAACAAGGTGCGATTATCATTGGCCCAATCCATGTTCCCGGTTGTCTCAGGAATCACATCGTGAATGATTTCACCGGTAACCAAATTCTTAATGTGGACCGTGTAAATCCGCCGGCCCTGTGTATCGACGGCATAGGCAAGAAGGTCCTGAGCAGAGCTAATCATCCAATTACCCAGCGAAAAAAACTCACATCCTTGAGCAAGAATATTGGCGTCAAGCATAATTTCCTCAGGATGTTCCAAGGATTGGTATTTCCTGCAATAGATGCCATATTCACGTTCCGGCTCGTATCGGACATAATAGTAATAGTCGCCATGTTTAAACGGCACCGATAAATCCGTCTGTTTGATTCGGCCCGTAATTTCTTGAAACAAGGTGTCTTCTAAAGGCTTCGTATGAGCCATGACCTTGTCGGCATATTCGTTTTCTGCAGTCAGATAGTCAAGGACATCTGGATTCTCTCTCTCTCGAAGCCAGTAATACTCATCGACGCGCACTTGTCCATGCGCTTTCAGCTCAAAGGGATCCTTCTTCGCCTTCGGCGGTTCAATAGACAAAGTCGTGGCTTTTTCATTCATTCTTCACATTCCTTACTTGGATAATGATCGTTCAGTACAGTGTTTTACTCGTCACGTCGAATCAAAGACGATCGACGTTTCTTCGTCCGTCCTTGACGTTTTTTTTGATCAAGTCTGCGTTCTTTGACGGATTTCGATACTCGCGTTGGGACCCGAAACCGTTTTGGCACTAAGGCACCACGCACATGATCCACAAAACGATCAATCAGCTCAGCCCGGTTCATGGATTGCATTCGATGTTTTTGGCAATCCAAACGAAACACGCCATCGGCAGTAATTCTGGTCGCCAGTGATGAATAGATTTTGGCTCTCTGCGCGGCCGTAAGATTCGGACTTTTCTGAATATCAAAATGCAACGTCAACCGACTATTGACTTTGTTGACATGCTGCCCGCCAGGGCCACGACTCCGGGAAGCCGTAAAGACTAACTCCCGTTCCGGAATTGATAGGTGGTCGTTGATCACAAGATCCATCAGTTGCCTTACGATCTAAAAAAGATCTCTTGGGTCCATACTACACAGTTCTACTTTCACCAAAAAGCTCAACATTCAATGGCACTCATGTTCAGTGAAACAGGCAACCTGCTAGAGGACGGGGAAACTGGAGAAGAAAAGATCACGTCACCACATCACCTTCGACAACGATATGATGAGTTGTTCAGAGAGAATTATCTCTCATACTTTTTCGGTTATTTCGATGAAAACCTGATGACAAAAATTCTCTCTCGTCCTCACACCACAAGGCTGCCTATCCGCAGATATTCTTTTGTATTCTTTGCCACACTCACCAAATACATATCCGTTTCGTTCCTTGATACATGTCCTCAAAAATCCTTCAATTTTTGGATGAGGATCTATTCTACCTTGACTTGATAAACGTAAGAAAGGCGCAAGGGCGAAAACATTCATACCCTTACGCCTTTTTCCTTATGGACAGACACTGAGCCCAGACGATTCGACGTGCTAACGAAGCTCGATGAGCAACGCTTTTACTTGCGGTTCTTTGAGTTTTTTCAGCGCCACACCTTCAATTTGCCGTATCCGCTCTCGTGTCACCGATAAACTTCGTCCCACTTGCTCCAAGGTCCACGGTTCATCCTGACCAATCCCAAACCGCAGACGAACCACCTGCTGTTCTCTGGGTGACAAGATCTGTAAAATTCTTTCGAGGTGCTCGGTGGTTTTCCTTTTGTCAATCTCCACATCAGGCGGCACCACCTCAAGGTCAGGAATGAAATCACCGAGCATCCCGTCACCATCAGTCGGCGTTGCATCGAGTGAAATGGGTTCTTGAAAGGCTTGCAGCGTTTCCTTGACCCGCTCCTGACTTAACCCTAACTCGCGGCCAAGTTCTTCGTAACTGGGCTCACGATTGAATTGTTGAGCTAATTTTTGGGCGGTTCTCGCGATTCGATTCGACGCTTCGGTTGTATGGACCGGCACGCGAATCGTACGCGATTGATCAGCGACCGCACGAGTAATGCCTTGCCGAACCCACCATGTCGCGTAGGTACTGAACTTAAAGCCGCGCTGAAAATCAAATCGCTCAGCCGCCTTCATTAATCCAATATTGCCTTCTTGCACTAAATCAAGAAACCCAAGGCCTCGATTGAGATAGCGTTTTGCGATATCAATGACAAGGCGAAGGTTGCGCTGAACAAGTTCATCCTTCGCGCGTTCGACTTTTTGCCGTGCAGCTTCCACCTGTTTTGGCATTCGCTCAACCTGCCTGGCCCGCTCTCGTCCTTTGCCCCCTTCTGCTTGTAACAGATTATGCAACCCTTCAAGTGCGGCAATGATTTCATCGATAATCGGTGCGGACAATCCACTCAACTCAACCATCTCATGAAACCGTTCCGAGAGTTGCTTGATTTCAAGATTCGTCTCCCTGTCAGCTGTCAATGCAATCGCTTCTCGCAATGTGTGCCGAATAGTCGAGGTACCCTGATGAAGCTGTTTCGCTAACTGCAGTTCGGCATCAGGGTCAAGCAAGGGCCGTGATCGGAAGTCCCGAAAATATACCGTCTCTAACGTGACCGCTCCTTCTCCATTGGGAAGGGGGACTTTTTCAAATACCCCTCCTTCATTTGCTCCTTTTCTTTTTCGGCGCAGACGTTGCAAGTCCTCCCTTCTCTCGCTGTGTTGATCGGTGTCATATCCGAGATTGACTCCGGGCTTGACGCGTCCCACTGTTGTTCG
>BQIY01000326.1 GCA_021604265.1 Nitrospirales bacterium | reverse complement strand
GTTTACGACACATTCAGGTGACCACTTCCCCTTCTCCTTGATCTTAGGACGTCTCTCCTCTACCGCGTACATTCTTGCCCCATACCCAGAACCCTGCTGCTAAAGCAGTTCCAATTCGTTTCCGTCCGTATGCAGTTGTCGTTCCGTTAAGTTTACTGGGTTTCGTGTGTGATGAGTTTGAATGCTTTGTGGGTAGATTCGTAAGATTCCCGGCTTTTATACGATTTTCTTGTGGCTGGTCATCAAGAGTTGATCTCCTGAACCGATTGATGTGTGGACGGTCTTCCAGGGAGATTCATCATGATCACCACGGCGACTCAGCGCATTGATGTTGCAAAATTATTGAAACGAATCGGGGTACGTCCTCCATATTTTGCAATTCATGATATCACTTTTGAGCCAAGCGGTATGCTTTCAGCATGTGTGCCCGTTCAACATTATATGGAGCACGAGGCCGGTGGTATCTCAGCGGCGGAGGCCGGCCGGCATTTGGCGATCTTAGGCCTCTGTTCGATTGCATTGCAACGGGTGGAGGGCACGAAACATTACTATCTTGCGCAACGGGCACATCTGACCCGCCATGCGGCGGCTGACGTTGAGTCTGTCGACGGTTTCCGTGGTCTTGCGTGGCCCATTGCAATTGAGAAGCATCATGCTGTGGCCCGCACGCAAATGTTTATCGATAGTCAACACGTGTTATATGATGTGACCGTACAGTATGCCGTGGTGGGAGAACGAGTGTTTGAGAGAATGTTTCGTCAATATCGACAGCGGGCCATGATTGTTCGTGAAGGTGATGCCAACCCCTATGCACGGACGCTTCCTCTTCGGGATGTCACGATCACCGGCAAGCGACTGACTGCGTTCTTGAGGGTTGAGTCTTCAGGGCAATGTCCCGGCCATTTTCCTCATTATCCAGCAATCCCTGTCGCCATACTGATGCAGGCGCTGAGTCAGGCAGCAGCACAACTAATTCAAGCCATGTTCGGATATTCAAATTTTTCTTATGTGATCAGCGATGCTGACATCCGAGCTGAAGCCCTCGCGTTTCTTCATGAAAAGGTCGAATTGATTGTTGACTATCTTCATGGGATGGATGATCTTCATATCTTGCGTTGTTCCGCAATGACCGATTCTCAGAAAGAAGTTGGTCACGTTGAGCTAACTGTGGAGCAGCGTTTCTGGAGTGAATCAGGAAAAGTTCGGTCGACAGGTTCTGATAAAGGCCGGTATCATCTTGCATTGAAAACGTGAAGCTTCAAGCTTTGCCGTTGACGGTCTTTTATTTCTTTTCATACAGGCGAGCCAAAGTCTTGGGACCTATAAACCAGATTTGCCACCATATCGGTAACGCAGGTTGTTACTGATGAAGCATCCGGCCATTGGTCTTGAGGTCCTTCGGCTTCTGATGCTTGGATGGGACCAATGTGTGGTGAAACCGTTCGTCAGGATCTGGCCGAAAAAGTCCGGAATAAAAGTTTTGTGTTTTGGCGATTCAAATACGTGGGGTTCACGGCCAGGTTCAGGATTGCGCTATCCGTTTCGATCTCGATGGCCTGGAGTTGTACAAGCAGAGCTGGGTCAAGGGTTTGTCATCATTGAAGAAGGCCGGAATGGACGGACGACTGATTTGGATGATCCTGGACAACGAGGGTGCAATGGAAGGCGGGCCTTAGAGCAGTGTTTGCGTGTTCATCGGCCATTAGATCTTGTCATTATCGTGTTAGGAACCAATGACCTGAAAACTTCGTTTGACCGTCGTGCGGAACACATAGCTCAGAGCATGAAGACATTGGGGCAAATGGTGTTGGCCTCTTGTCTGCCGTCAAGGGGGACGGCGCCACTTCTCATGCTCGTGGCCCCTCCAGCGGTGAAGGGTGACGTTCATCGGTCTGGTTTATTCCATGGGGCTGATACGAAGTCAGCTGTTCTCGCCGACCACTATCGCGTTGTCGCCGGTCAATTGGGCTGTGAATGGTTTGATGCGGGAACCGTGATCCAGTCTTCATTGGTTGATGGTGTCCATTGGGAGCAGGAGGCACATGAAACATTGGGAAAAGCCTTGGCTCAACATGTAAGATGTATGTTCGTGCAGACAGAGCAGGCAAGCTGATAGATCATTTCACGAAGTCTAGCGACTCTGTGTTATCTCAAGGATTGTGTTGACGGGAGAATTGTCCTAAGATTTTTTTCCAAATACCATGAAGGCTGTAACGACGATAGGTGTCATTTCCGATACCCACGGGTTAATGCGACTTGAAGCGCTTAAAGCGTTAGACGGTTCCGCGTTGATTATCCATGCCGGGGACATTGGGAGTCCCACGGTTCTTGACGCGTTGAAGCAAATTGCTCCGGTGTTGGCTGTGCGCGGGAACAATGATCGGGAGTCGTGGGGGCAGGAGATGCCTCTCACTGAAAAGGTCGACGTTGGGGGTCACGCGTTGTATGTTTTGCATGAGCTAGACCATTTGGACTTTGATCCCGTCGCCGTTGGGTTGAGCTCGGTCATTTATGGGCATTCTCACAAGCCGCTAGCTGAACATCGAAACGGCGTACTGTATCTCAATCCTGGTAGTGCGGGGCCAAGGCGTTTTCGGCTTCCCATTACCGTTGCCCGGCTCTTTGTCGAAAACGAAAAGCTTGATTGTGAAATTGTGAAATTATCGTTGTAATGTGTCGGAGGTATTCTTTTAATGGCACTCTTGAAGATTGCCAGATTAGGCCATCCCGCGATTCGGGCTGGGACTGAAGTCTTGACGGCGGGAGCCTGCGCTCATCAGGATTTTCAGACATTTCTGGAACATCTAGTCGACACCATGCGCGATGCCCATGGGGTTGGGATTGCTGCCCCCCAGGTTCATGTTTTACAACGTGTCATTGCCATAGAAGTTGATCCCCATAACCCTCGGTATCCGGAGTATCCTCAGGTTCCATTAACCATTCTGATTAATCCGGAAATTGTCGGACATTCATCGGAGACGAATGAAGATTGGGAAGGCTGCTTAAGCGTGCCGGATTTGCGGGGGCGAGTGCCTCGATGGAATGCTGTGCATGTTCAGGCGATCGACCGGGAAGGGCGAACCGTCGATTTTACTGCCGAAGGGTTTTATGCTCGTGTTCTGCAGCATGAAATTGATCATTTGAATGGTGAAGTGTTTTTGGATCGAATGTCTCATTTCTCAACATTGACACATCTTCATGAATATCAACAATTTTGGATAAAGACTTCATAGCGTGAATTGGTTTAGATTGTTTCCTTTGTCACGCCTTTGGCCTTTGTCGGTTTCTTTTTTCATCTGTTTGTATTTTGAGTGCGGCAGCCGGTGACTGCTTCCACCACACCCTGTGCATCAAAGTTGACTTTCGATGTGCCGTAGGCCCAAGTATCATATCGTTCATTGGCATACGTATGTTTTTCTCCTGAGGGTTCTCCTAACACCTTTTTGACGTCAGCCGGTGTCATTCCTGGTGTCACATACTGACAGGCCATGGTTCCTGTTTTATTCAGACGAGCAAGAATGGCTTGTTGTATCCGTCGAATTTCTTTTTCGTTCTCTTGGAGTTTAGCTTCTGCATCTTTCAAGCTGTTGAATGTCATTTTTTGTGACTCGCTCTTTGTCTGGTATTGCTGCAGGAGATGGCTGACGTGTTTTATCTGCTCGTCAATAGAGGTGAATTT
Source organism: Nitrospirales bacterium (assembly GCA_021604265.1). The sequence goes on along the minus strand of BQIY01000326.1, from coordinate 222 downwards.
TTCTTCCAGAGTCAGTTCAAGCTGTGTAATCTCTGCCTGTCGTTGATCAATTTCTTGAGTTTTTTGAGTGTATAGCTGTTGCTTGTTGACGATGTGCCCGATGAGTGTCTCAATCGTCGTTGTTTGCTCTTCGATCGTTTGCTGCCTGGAGAGCAACACCTTGTGAATATTTGAGAGTTGTTCTTGAGAGGTTTTAAGCTTGACGGCTTGTGCTTTGCGTTG
>BQIY01000325.1 GCA_021604265.1 Nitrospirales bacterium | reverse complement strand
ATAACATTCTCGTATATCCATCAGGGCCGGAGTGCACATCACCGCATCCCCGACCCAATTGGGCGCCCGAATGAGAATCTTGGTAATGCTCTGCTCAGTCATCGATACGCCGGTTCATTCGTTGGCTACACACATTCGCATGGGTCATCTGCTGGAACACAACAACCCGGCCAGTCACGCCACCACACGCCGCACGAGTTCCAGTAATTCTTTCTCACCCTTTTCGATTCTGGTCTCGAGACAAATAGTCCACACATCCTCACCCTCCTGTAACAGAGGGGAAATTTTCACTCCGTCTTTTTCCGTCGTCAAGACCACATCACTGTTGTGACGTTGTGCATGAGTACGAATTGATTCAATGCTGGTCACGGAATAAGAGAAATGATCGACAAACTCAAATTCTTTGACGATGGTCACGCCCATCTGTTCAACTGTCTTTCGAAACGACGAGGCATTGCCGATGCCACTAAAAATTACAGCTCGTTTCCCGACCAGCCAATCTCCTGCTTTGACGTGACGTGTTCTGACATTCACCACTGACAAGGAATGGAAGTCGACATGAATGGGAGAAAAACTTTTACCCATCGCCAATTGAAGGATCTGAATGACATTGAGAGCATTCGAGGTCTGATTGGTACGAGTAATGAGAATAGCTGACGCCCGTTGTGCGGCAGAAAGTGGCTCCCTCAGCCGTCCCTTCGGTAAGAGTGCCGTCAATCCATGCTGATCCAGGGCATCGACGAGCAAAAGATTACAGTCCCGAAATAAACTGACATGCTGAAATCCATCATCAAGCACAAAACAATCGACGTCGATTTGATCAAGGACCCATAGCCCCAGTTCATAGCGATCATTGCCCACGGCAATCACCGCCTCTGGACATCGTTGAGCCATAAGAAACGGCTCATCGCCGACATCGACAGGATTCGCCAAACACTCCTGCCCATTCGACACAAGCACACAGTCTGCGGTATTTTTTCGTCGATATCCCCGGCTCAAGATTCCAACTCGTTTCCCATTTGCACGCAACCAATTGGCCAACCAGATCACTACCGGCGTTTTTCCTGTTCCGCCAACCGTCAAGTTCCCGACACTCAACACAGGACGTGGAAGCCTGGACTCTTTCAACCAGCCTTTCTCGTACAGTTTTCCTCTGGCCTGAATGGCCAAACCATACGGAACAGTCAGCGTAGTGAGTACGCCCGGCCAATGACGGTGAAACCATGAAATGCTCTTTTCTGCGTGCAGATCAACATCCAACATCATGACCCCATACAGTCGTGTCCCTCAGCATGGCGTTATCCAATTTTATCAACGGCATAGGGTACTGACTCCTCCGTTGGAACCGAATCAAGCATAGGAACAACTGATTGAATCAGTTGAATGTTTTTTTTCACCACACCGCCATGCTCGCCAAGAGCCTTCTGAGCGGCTTCTCCGACGCGAATGCGCCATGATGCATCCTCATGAGCCTCTTTGATCCGGCTGAATAATTCATCCTCGTTCTGAACTTCTATCCCGCCTCCCGCATCACGTAATATCCGAGCCACCTCAGTGCAATGATCCGTATACGGCCCGAAGAATACTGGCACCCCCCATCGAGCCGGCTCCAAGAGATTATGCCCTCCAATGGGCGTCAACGTTCCCCCGACAAATGCGATCCACCCCAAGGCATAGGCCGAAGCCAGCTCTCCTCTCGAATCAAGCACAATCACATGTGGCCTGTCCGGTTCTTCGCGTATCCCCATACCGTTCTGTAGACGACTTCTGAGGGTACAGGAAAAACCGTGACGACGAATATTCTCTCTAATTGTTGGACTACGCTCAATGTGACGAGGAGCGATGAGCAAGACCAGGGACGGCATAATGTCATGGAGCCGTCCGTAGCAACGGAGGAGCAGATCCTCCTCAGCCTCATGGGTACTCCCGGCCACAAACAATTTTTGCTGAGGTGCAAGACCGAGCAGCGAGCGTGAAACCGGCTCTAAATCAACATCGAACGGACCCTCGTCTTGATCGAACTTCATATTCCCGGTATGGCGGACAGTTTCCGGGTTGGCCCCTAGGTCGATTAAACGTTCGACATCCCGCTCAGACTGCATTAAGCAAAGGGCCAAAGCGGAGAGGACTTGCTTCATGAAACTTTGAATCTGCTGGTACCGTCGAAAGGAATTTGAAGAAAGCCGTCCATTCACAAGAATAGCAGGAACCTGGTGGTCAGCCATCGATCGCAGCAAGTTTGGCCACAACTCAGTCTCGACAAGAAGAAAGACTACTGGATGTAATGTACGGATATAGGCCTTGACCGACCAAGGAAAATCCAGAGGACAGTAACAATGATACGCCATCTCACCTAAGTGCTGCTCAACCGCTTCACGTCCAGTCTCCGTGACGGTCGATATGACGAACGAGTAATGAGGATGCTGTGCATGCAGCTCTTTGACGAATGGAACCACCGCCGTCACCTCTCCAAGCGACACCGCGTGAATCCAAATCACAGGAGCATGTAGATGTTTAAGATTGGGTGGAACTCGACCTAATCGTTGCAGAAGACCGCGACGGCATCGCGGTTTAGCTAGGAGCCCCAGTACAATGAATGGAGACGCAATCAGCAGGAGCACATTGTACAAGAAGTACCCCATCATCCCTCCCACGCATGACAAACAGATATTGCATCACTCATTATTGGGTAGAGAACGATGAAAGAACATGGACTCAGACCCGTCACATAACTAATACAGAACTGACGTTATGGCTCAGAAACTTCAGCATCCGCTTCAAGAGTGATCTGAACCAGGGTACGTTCAAGTTCGAGACGTTTCACTTCCAGGACCTCCCGAGAGGACGAGGCGTCTACCCACAGAGGGGTGCCCCAAATAAACAAGGCCTTTGTCCATGGATACGGTACCATAAACTCATCCCAACTGGAGAAAAGTTTTTTTTTGAGTAGGCCGCCGTCACTGGAACAATGGGAAGCCCGGTCATTCGCGCTAAATGAATCACGCCTTCCTGCACTTTCCACTTCGGCCCCCTGGGACCATCGGGCGTGACGACAAGATCTGCACCGGTTCGTCCATGCCGAATGAGTTGTCGAAGAGCAGCCCCTCCACCTCTCGTCGTCGACCCTCTCACCGATCGAAATCCCAATCGGCTGATGATTCGATGAATAAGCTCCCCATCCCTGTGTTGACTAATGAGAATATAGGCACGCTTTCCACGATAGGCCAACGGCATCATCACTTGGCGGCCATGCCAAAACGCAAAAATCACGGACGTCCCCGCACGATACAATTCCCGAACAGGTTCCTCACCTCTTTTGTCGATATGTAACGTGTGTCCGAGCCATTGGATCAACTTGGCTCCCAACACGGGAACGATATGAACCGCGATCCACTGAGGAACGTGCATAAGATTAGACCGTATTGGGTTCAAGTGATGCGATGGTCGTGTGCTCAAATTGCGTCTGATAGAGACGAGTATAGATCCCGCCATGCTTCAGCAATTCCGCATGCGTACCCATTTCGACAAGTTGTCCGCGTTCAAGAACGATAATTCGGTCAGCGTGCTGAACCGTCGAAAGCCGATGCGCAATCACGAGGGTCGTGCGATGATTCATAAGATTGGCCAATGCGGCCTGCACGAGTCTTTCAGATTCTGAATCTAACGCCGACGTCGCCTCATCGAGAATTAAGATAGGCGGATCGCGCAAAATCGCACGTGCAATCGCTAAACGTTGACGTTGCCCTCCGGAAAGCTTGACGCCATCTTCTCCCACCAGCGCATCTAACTGCTTAGGGAGTGGCTCAATAAATTCCCAGGCAAACGCTGAGGTTGCCGCGTCAATAATTTCAGCATCACTCGCATCCGGACGACCATAGGCAATATTATTTCGTATCGTGTCATCAAATAACACCGTTTC
>BQIY01000324.1 GCA_021604265.1 Nitrospirales bacterium | reverse complement strand
GGACCACGGGGATGCGATGGATGAGGATGAATGGTGTCTGTACACTCCCAAAGGGGGAGAAAAAATTAAAGTGGCCTTCAATATGCCGGAAGCCTCGTCGGTGGAATGGGAAGCCGACGCAGAAGAACGGCTCAGTCGGATCCCATATTTTCTTCGAGCCATGGTCAAAAAAGGTGTCGAGCGTCATGCCGTTGAACAAGGTCTTCCAATCGTGACCATTGAATTAATGGAAGAACTTCGGAAGCGTCGATTCGGAAATGAAAAACCTGTGTTTAAGTTCTAATGGAGTCCCTCCTCGGAGTTCTCACCGATCTTAATCAGATTATTCCCATCCTGGTGCATTGGTTGCACCTACTGTCTGCCGTGGTGTGGATTGGTGGTTTGGCGTTTCTTGTCATGGCCGTAACGCCCTGTCTCAAAAACACTGTTCCAAAACAATTTATCCGACCAATATCTGAAACCTTTTATCAGCAATATAAACGGGTGGTCGGGATTCTCTTGGTAGTTATCCTTTTTACTGGAGGATTCAATCTCCATTATGTCAGTGAGGGGATGGTCATGCAGTCTGGGGAAGGTGTCTCCCATCATGCCAAATACCTTACTGTTTTCTTTATTAAATTGTTCTTGGTGCTAGGAATTCTGACCATCTTTCTATACACCATTATCTTTAAAAATGAACCCACAGGTGGTGAGACAAGCGAAGAATTAGAAGAGATGGCCATAGAGCCAGTTCCATTTCAGCGTGTAGCATTGTGGATGGGGGTGTTTATCATACTTTGTGCGGCAGCGATGAAACATCTCCATGTGTAATTAATTTTTTTACATTGAATTTTGCATGGCGTAGTTTTAGAGGCTTTTCCCCTGCTTCAATATTCTGAATAATTGAACCTACCAGTGGGATTGGCTGGGTTGACCACAAAAAAGCCTAACCCTTTCGAATACCTGTCATAGTTGATACCAAATAGCTAAAGAATTCGAAGGGATCCATTTCTCAAAATGGATCCAACTGCAGAAAAGATCTTCCTCGATAAATTACCGTGTGGCTGAGGAAAAATCAGGGTCTTAATGAAGGTTAATTTCCAGATAGTTGACTGGGTAGCTTTATCCAGGCTATCACTGGGCGGGTTCCTTTGATAAATCGTCTTGTTGATCTGGTAGACGACCGGACGCCTGAAAATTAATTTTCCTACCAATTTGCTCCACCCTATTAGGTTATTTGCTGTCCAATGGCTCGATCTTCCCGTTCTCGCACCCCTCGCTCCCGTACCAGACCATCTCTGGAATCGTCCCTACCGTCTGATCTGCCTGTCGAAGTTCCCTTGGAACCACCCCCACATAGACCATTGGTAGCCCTGGTGGGACGGCCGAATGTAGGAAAATCTACGCTGTTTAATCGGATTGTCGGCCATCGCACGGCAATTGTAGATGATGTATCAGGGGTCACTCGGGATAGAAACACGGCAGAGTGCGATTATCAAAATCGGATATTCACGTTGGTCGACACCGGTGGGCTGGATCTGACCACCGACGATGTCATTGTGGAACAGATCAAATTTCAAACCCAAGCGGCTATTGAGGAGGCTGATCTGATCATTGCGGTCATGGATGGCCGTGTGGGGTTGTCTCCGCTGGATGCGGACCTTGTTAAGCTATTGCGACCGGTGACCAAGCCCGTTTTTCTGGCGGTCAACAAGATTGATACTCCTCAGGCTGAACCGCTCTTGGCCGATTTCTACAAATTAGGGGCAAAGGAGATTTTCCCTATTTCGGCCGAAGGAGGATTAGGAGTGGATGAATTACTGGAAGCCCTTTTGCCCTATCTTCCTCAAGCCACCGAGAATGAAGTCCAAAGAGAGATCCCAAGGATTGCGGTGGTGGGTCGACCCAATGTGGGTAAGTCGACGCTGGTCAATGCCATTCTCGGTGAACAACGACTCATTGTTAGTGATATCCCAGGAACGACCCGCGATCCAATTGATTCAATGGTCAGTCTTCATGGGCGACGGTATATCTTTACAGATACGGCAGGTCTCCGGCGAAGGGGGCGGATCGAGCGTGGAATTGAAGGCTATAGTGTCGTGCGAGCCATTCGAGCGTTGGGACGATCTGATGTTGCCGTGCTGGTTTTGGATGGGGTAGAAGGAGTCACAGAACAAGATACGAAAATTGCCGGCTTAATCAGTAAGCAAGGGCGAGGCTGTATTATCCTCGTGAATAAATGGGACTTGCGCGCGGATGATCGTGAGGCGTACCCCGCCTACAATCTTGAATTAGCTCGGCGGTTTCCATTTTTTACCTATGTGCCGGTTGTCTTTGGTGCCGCCATTCAATCGGAAACGCTCACGCGAATCTTTCCAAAGATTGATCAGGTAGTGGCAGATTTTTCCAAGCGTATTCAGACCCGTAAGCTGAACCTCTTTGTTCAGGAACTTCTGGAAAAAAATCCCATGACGTTGGTCCGAGGCAATCCAAAAAAATCCGTATTTATCACTCAGGTCGCGACCAAGCCGCCTACCTTTGCGTTATTTGTTAAATCCGCACCAAAAGTTCCAGCCTCCTACCTCCGTTATCTAGAAAACTCCATCAGGACGGAATATGGTTTTGAGGGCATTCCGCTCCGGATATTGTTGCGCAGTCAATAAAAAATAAGGAACACTGGAAATCACGCGAGTTCCCTAAGTGAAGCATCGTGAGTCAGACAGGCTAGAAATTTTTGAAGTTCAGAGATTCATGCAGTACAATTTGACGGATGAATCGGTTGCTGTGGATATGCGTCCTGATCCTTTTAGGCTTTACCGCTTCCTATGAGACAAGGGACGTTGAAGCGCAACCCGAAGGGAAGCAGGGGCGAGACCTCTATCGTATTCATTGTCTGGAATGTCATGGGGCGGAAGGACGGGGTGATGGTCCACGGGCGGCCCTGTTGGCCCCTCGCCCCGGAAATCTAGTTTCGGCAGCCACCTCTACCAAAACCGATGAAGAACTCCTTGAGATCCTTGCCAATGGAGTTCCCCGAACGGCCATGCATGGCTGGAGTGATCAATTGTCAGAAGAGCAACGGCGCAATGTCCTCGCCTACGTTCGAACCCTCGTGCATTTTCATGACCTATCTTCTCCTCCTTCTCCAGGACCTTAGCCTGTTGTCGGTTTGAGGCGGGTCTTGGATTTATCCGGTCGCATCCGACTCAAGTGATCGAAGTAGTGCACGAAGGCTTGTATCCCCCCTGAAGCTTGTCCCCAATCGAAATATTCATTGGGGGCATGGTACCCATGTTCGGGTAGGCTGAGACCCATAAACAGAATCGGGACCTTCCAGGCGCGTTGTAACACCGCAATGGCCCCAATAGATCCACCTTCCCGCACAAACACCGGTCGGCGTCCAAAGCCCTGGGCTACCGCCTCTTGCAGCGCCTCCGCATAGGGGCCATCGGAAATTCCACGATAGGGTTCCAGTTCTCCATCATTAATCACTTCAATATCAGGATTGCGGGCACGAAGATGTTTTTTCAGGAGTCGGAAAATTTTTGAGGGATGTTGATTTGGAACTAATCGCATACTCACTTTGAGTTCGCCCCAGGCCGGCACAATGGTTTTGACGCCTGGTCCCATGTGCCCACCCGTTAATCCATGCACTTCAAAGGTGGGAGAGGCCCAGATCCGTTTGAGTAAATCTTGAGGATCGGAGGTTCGAAGCGATCGCAGTTGATAGGCCTCTTTAAAAAGGCGAACCTGAAATCCTGATGCCAGAAAATTTTTCATTTCGGTTCGGGTGGGCGGGACGACATCATCGTAGAATCCTGGGATTTTCACTCGTCCGGTTTTCGCGTCCAAGCAGGAATAGGCGGCGTCACATAATTCAGCCAAGGGATTGCGCGCCCCGCCGCCCGTGAGACCGGAATGAATATCGGTTTCCCCTGTGCGAAGCAG
>BQIY01000323.1 GCA_021604265.1 Nitrospirales bacterium | reverse complement strand
TTCCAGAAATTATTGGACTCGGCTGCCTCACCCTGTCCAATGCCCCAGGCAGCCCATGTTTCAATGGCATAACTTGCCCCTCGGCCAACTTCACCATCCTTATTGCCATAGGTTTCTTCTAGCCCTCTGATAAAGGCGCGGGTGGAGGAAGATGCCGAGTCCCAGCTCCCAAGTTTTTCTGGATCGAGATTCAGTGGATGGGCCGTCTCTCGCAGCCAATTGATATGCGCCCACTGGGTTTTGAAGGGTTGGTTTTCTGTGGAGCCGTCAGAATTGATTCGAACGCCTAATTCGTTGGCCAAGATGTATCGTGCATGAGCCTCAGCTTCAAGGTCCGACGCATTCAACACCCTCATCAATTGGGCAAGCAAAAACCATTTGGAAAAGACGGCAAATTGTTCAAATAAGTCAATTAACTGCCCTTCGACCGCCTCGCCCTTTTTAAACCATTGGCAATAGGGATTATGCACGATAACCGGATGACTATGGATTTCACTCTTCACCTCACTCCAAAATTCTTCAAAACTTTGACCGTTTGAATGATTCATGGTGAACCTCTTGAGCTATAGGTGTTTCAATGCGCTCCCGTGGTTCTGATCTTTTTAGAACTCCTTAGGTTTTCTCCCCCACCGCAGAATGAACTGGGTAACACCCCGCAATCAATATTTTACCGCATTAATCAATAACGGGGAAGTTCATGAAGACCCGAACTGGATAAGAGGGCTAGATCGAGGGCATTAGTCAGAAGTGCTTTATGTGCTGATGGTATTGTGGAATCTTTGGTGTACTTGGCTTTGCTTCCGCAACTGGATCGAGTGGATAATGTGTGTTCAACAAAAAGCTTACCTTCACTTCCCGTAGGAGTATCACCGTCAGGAGGATTGCGGCGCTGATGTTTTCTGCCCCAGACTCAAACTTTCTTTAAGTTGCTTTTTGCCTCAAAAAAAATCTTTCTCCTCCCATTATAAACTCCTTCTTGATTTTTCATGTACCTACACTGTTGTATCGGTAAGGCGTATACTTATTGGTGAGGCATAGCTCTTGCTCTTTTAAGTAAGTCAAGAAATTTATAAATTTTCTAATTAAACAAGGAGTGAATAATATGACTGATTAACGGGTTGAAACTTCAAGTCCGTAGACGTGATGAATAACCAATTGGAGAGTCAACTATGAATATCATTTTAGCAGTTGATGGATCTGAACAATCCTACGAGGCAGGAAGGGGACTGAATGGGTTGTCTCGTGCAGAGGAATTAATCGTCCTGACGGTCGTTGATGTTCCAAGATTATCATATCCCAGCATTGGCGATGGATTAGCAAAAGATTTATCAATAGAAGTCGAGAAAGCGATGCGGGAGGAAGGAGAGCGACTGTTAGAGCGTGTCATCTCTCTTTTGCCACGTCATCCCGGTCCAGTGAAGAAATCTTTACAGCTCGGGAATCCTGCAGAAATCATTATTGATACTGCGGACAAGCGACAGGCAAATCTCATCGTACTAGGGGCAAGAGGGCTCGGCCAAATTCAAGAGAAATTGTTTGGGAGTGTATCGCATCGAGTCATGACGCATGCACCATGTTCGACTCTTATTGTCAAAGAATCATTAAGGAACATTCAAAACATTCTCATCCCTCTCGGGAATCAAGAAGATGGAGAGGCAATTGTTCGGTTTTTTGAGACAAAACCGTTTCGAGAACCTGCTCATGTCACTTTGATGCATGTCGTGCCTTTTTCACAGCCCGTTTGGCCTGTGGGTGCGATGATCCCAGAAGATTTTCGAAAGGAAGTCATTGCACATGGTGAGCAGATTACTGAAGGTGTGGCAGGAAAATTACGGAGTTTGGGACATGAAGCCAATGGATTTGCCGTCATGGGGGCACCTTCTATAAGCATTGCAGATGAAGTGACGCAACGCAAGCCAGATCTCATTGTGATGCGAACACACAGTCGATCTGGACTCAGTCGTTTTTTCTTGGGAAGTGTGTCGCACTCGGTTGTCCATCATACGCATTGTTCTGTACTTCTTGTGAGGTGAAGGTATGCATCAAGAAGACAAAATGCAAGGTCAGATTAATCGTTGGATGTTGTGGGGTTCGTTTATCCTTGGATTGAGTATCGTTCTCTATCTCCTGTTCTTCTGTCCTGAGGAATGTCGATGATCCTTTCCGTGTTGCTCGTACCTTTCCTAGAGGCCACTTTCATTTTATTTTCCTCGAGCCACAACTTGACTTATTTTGTCAATTAACCAAAAATTCCTCTGGTCAAGTCCAGAATAATGTATAAATGGTCGGCTGAGCAGAATCTGCGTCTGGGACTGATGCCAGTGCTTGTAACGGCTAAATTTCCGATGCTGAGCGTTTGCTCTCGACCCCTAGCGGAAATGTGTTCTCTGTAAAGTTAGGAGTTATAAGCGTGGCAAGAATAAGGCACCGTATCGGCATCGTCGGCGACATCAACAAAATCTACCGTTCCATGTATGAGCCTGTGGGGCTCTGTGGGTGGTGGGCGACTACAGCCGACGGCACGCCAATGGGAGGGCAAGTGCTGGATTTGCATTTTACAGATGTCGTCACCTTGTCGTTCAGGATCGATGCTTTAGAAGAAAATGCACTGGTGCGTCTGCACTGTGTTTCCGGACCCGGGCCGTGGCATGACTGCTCGCTGGAATTTTCCTTCAAACAGGATGCAGGTCAAGTTTGGGTCGAGTTGATTCATGAAAACGAAGCTGCGTCCGAGGACGACTTTCTGTATTTCAACACGAAATGGACGTGTTACCTGCTGAGCCTGCGTGATCTGATCGAAAACGGAAAGGGTTGCCCTTATCCGAATGATATGAAGATCCACTTCGGCGATTAAAGCCCTACTGTCTCCCGCTGACCAATAGCAGATGGTCAGCCTAACGAACACTAGTTTTTATCGACCTTTCCTAGATTGCTCAGTTTATTTTCCGGTCCAGTTTGCCAGAGCTATTGCATCTTAGAAAAGGGACTGTTTCCTTTTCCTAATCATCAATGATCCTCCGTCATCATTTGCCGGGAATATTGTCTTGGATACCTCAAAAGAAAGGGGTGGGATGATAGGGTGAATTGGCGTTTCTTGACTTTTGATAAAAATAGCCTATAATTAAGGACTAAAGCTAATTGAATCCGTAAGGAGAATTCGCATGCGACGTACGATCCCGTTGGCGGAAGCCAAGCATAAACTTTCAGCGATTGTCCAAGAAGTCAATGAAACTTACGAACGAATCGTGATCACAAAAAATGGGACTGATGCCGCTGTACTTCTGAGTGCCGACGAGTATGAGGGATTGCTCGAGACGCTTGACCTGCGAGCCCACCCCGACGAAGAACAGGCCATCCTCCGTGCCAAAAAACAAGCCCGTAAAGGGCAGACTGTTGCGCTCTCCACACTGAAGAAAAAATTGGCACTCTCGTGAATTATGCGGTTCGATTCACACGTGAATCGGAAAAGGATATTGCCCAACTAGCCAAGGCTGACCGGCAGCTTTGTCAGCGAATGATGCGGAAGCTGGAGACCTTGGAGACCGCACCACTTCAAGGAAAACCGTTAGTCGGGAGTCATGCTGGAGAGCGATCTTTACGAGTGGGAGCCTATCGAATAGTGTATGAAGTCTGGGACCGTAAAGAGCAGATAATCATTCTCACGGTCAAGCATCGCCGTCATGTCTATTAGGCCAAAGGGAAATCTTTCATGGATGTGCGTACGGCACGAGCTGCGTTTCCTCAAAAGATTCGAAATTGCTGCTCATTCTTATGTGTATTTCTCAACATCTTGGGTACCTTGGTAGGTTGCTTTGTTGTATCATATGATAGATAAAAAAGGAGAATGTCCCCATTTACAAACGATGGCTGGCCATGCCGACCCGCAGACCACCCGGATCTATGACCGACGAACCGAACGATTATCTTGGG
>BQIY01000322.1 GCA_021604265.1 Nitrospirales bacterium | reverse complement strand
ATCGGATAGCCAGCCTTGCCATCCAACGGTAATGCGGGAACGGTGCTTGTCGAGTCCTGTGAGAGATGCCTGCACAACTTCTTGAGCCGTCTGGGATCCTAATGGATTGGCTGGCTGGTAGCCTGCCGTGTTATGAAAGTTTGTTTTCGTAGATCCTGGGCAGCAGGATTGAATGGCGACTCCTGATTCTCGAACTTCTTCAGCCAGCGCTTCGGAGAACGAAATAAGAAAGGCTTTGGTGGCTGCATATTCAGCCATATAAGGAATAGGTAGAAAGCCAGCCACGGAGGCGACATTGATAATTGCTCCTGACCGGCGTTCTATCATGGCAGGTAAAAAGAGTCGGGTACTTTCTACGATGGTAGTGATATGCAGTTGAAGCATCTCCCGAATTCGTGTCATCGGCATGTCGGAAAATGTCCCATACAGGCCAAACCCCGCATTGTTGATCAGGATGTCAACAGGTGTGTTGCTCTGTTGGGCTAGAACAAAGAGTTGATGAGCGGCTCCGGCTGTTGAAAGGTCTAAGCATTCAACGATGACCTGCACGTGATGATCACGTGAAATGTTTTCGCTGACTTGTTGCAGCCGAGTTTCATCTCTTCCGACCAGTAAGAGTGAGTAGCCACGGCTAGCGAGTCGTTGAGCATATTCTGCACCGATTCCTCGCGAGGCGCCTGTGACAATGGCCAAGCCTTTATGCTGATCTTGAAACGGCATATCTTGTCCTTTCAGTCAAGATGGAGAGTGTGCTGAATGTTGCCACAGCGGTACATTGTCGGACAGTCACACATATCTCTAATCCCTTAACAGGTTTTCTGTAAAATTCACACCATGTTGAGTTTCCCGCCAGGCTATTGCACCTTGGTTCCTTTGCCGAAGGATCGTTGTCTTGAATAGGCATTGGCCGGAGAAGTCAGAGGCCTAGCATGAGGATTTGAGGACACGAAACCTGTGCGTCGGCAGTGATCTGCTGCTGCATTCAATTAGCAGCAATTCACTATGTGTTCATTCCGAAGGTCTAGCTGCGTCTTTCAGTATATCAACTTGTATAGATGATTCCCTAACATACGCCCCATCACTCATATGCGGCTCTCTTTGTTGTTGTTCGAGGGTGCTCTATTTCTAGTGCTGTCTTGCAAGTCTGTCAATATTCATGTTTTGATGAAGTCCATGAGTCGTCTTTATTCGACAATTCTTTTGACCCTTGGATTGGTTCTTGGCTTGTGGGTGCCGGTACAGCCTGAGTCTGTCAATCCAGGAATGAGCTTGAGACAACCTTTTGCCGCTGTTCATCATCCTAGGCCGCGGCTTCTCGATGGATTTGGGATGTCGGCGATGGAGTACCGCGGACATCTCTTAGTGGGTGCCCCTCATGTGAATTTTGGAGGACACGATACTGGTCAAACGTATCTCTTGACGACTCAGGGGAATTTGGTGCACACGTATTCGATTCCGACAGCGACGCCGGGAGCGTTGTTCGGCCAAGCGGTGGCCCTGACTGGACAACATGTCATTGTCGGCGCTCCGCATGGGCGAGATGCCTTAAGAACGCAAACTGGAGCGGTATACATCTTTGACCGGAAGACGACAGTATTACGGATCACCTTAGATAATCCGTATCCCACAAGCGGGGTGTTTGGTCATGCCTTAGCGGTTCAAGGGAATCGAATCGTGGTGGGTGATCCTCAAGCGAGTACGGCAACGGTGTTTCGTACCGGTGCCGCGTATCTATTTGATGAAATCACGGGTGTCCTACAGCAGACATTTCATCCGAGAGCTGATGGCACGAAACAGCCGACGCAGTTTGGACATGCCGTGGCGTTGGTCGAGCAGTCTCTATTTGTCAGTGCACCCTTTGGACATGTCGGTCAGCATGAGGCCGGAGTGGTGTATCTCTATGATGCGAAAACAGGAAAACTGGTACGCACCTTCACCCCTCCGAACCCTGCTGATTCCTTAATGTTTGGTTGGGCATTTGCCGCTAATGCTCGAGTGGTGTTGATCGGAGCCCTTGGTTTTCATGATCGCTATCGGGAAGAAGGCTTGGCATACCTTTTTGATGTGCACTCCGGAGACTTATTGCATATCTTAAAAAATCCTCGTCCTACGGAACGCGCACATTTTGGAAAATCAGTCGCACTTCTTGATGACTTTTTAGTGGTTGCCGCTCCGGGTGACCGAATTCTTGAATCAGGAAAAGTTAGAGGCGGCGTGGTGTATGTCTTTGAGCAGGCCACGGGAAAACTTATTCACACTCTTCATGATCCACTTCCGTCGACCGGGGCCAGTGATGTGTTTGGTGAAACACTCTTTCCCTCTGGAAACCGTCTTGTTGTTGGGGTTCCCTTTGGAGGGACGGGCCCTGAGCTAGATGCCGGTATCATCTATCAAATTGACATCCCACCGCTTCAGTAACTCACGCGGCTTCGATAGAATTATTGTTCAATCTTTCCCTCCTGTTTTTTCAGTTTGAGGTGTCATGAGTGACAACGGCGTGTCAGAACACGCCATAACGTATGACGCCGTGCTGTCTCGCTCGTAGACTCACCTTGTGACGAAATCCTGCGCAACGTATTGAAAGTGAGAAGGAATCTCATATCCCGTGTTGTTGACTGCCTCACGGTTTCTTCGGCATATCCTTTGCTCAAGTCATTATCGCGAATCCAAATAAGTTCCAACTGGGGAATCAACACTCAGCGCGATTATTCACTTCAAACATGCGGAAGGTTATACCCGCTTGGATGTACTGACAATGATTGACGTGTTCTCTCATGTATTGGATCTCAACATTGTACAAGTGGGCGTTTTTTCGTTTCGGTATAACTGAAACAGCTATAAGAGCATGGAGTCTTTACGTATTTATATGTCATTTGCGAGGTGGTTCATGAAACGGCTATTACCGATTGGTATGCATGAGAGTGAAATGATGAAAGAAGAGTGGTGGGCGTCAAGACATCAAACGCAACGGGGTAGTGTATTTGTCCGATCGGGGAAACCCTCAAAAACTCAAAGTCCGGGTCTCATGCAATGTGCGCAATGCGGGAGCGAAGTAAAAGTTTTGGTGTCTCCTAGACGGAATCCTCATTCAAGTAAATTGGGCCGTGCGGTGAGTATGAAAGACCATGATTTATGCCGCCGATGCTGGAGACGTCTCTTACAAAAGGAGCCACGAGGGATCGTGATCGATCTCGAACGCGCGCGGCGTGCCAGGCTGCAGACGCAGATTGGCGAATCCTCTTCTGATCAGACTCAAGAGTTTCCGCCAACCGCTTCATGATACGAGGTCCTGGGTTACTTCTCTGACGCGTGGATACGTCACCTTCCAGGGTATTGTCTGCGGATGCCCCTTGTGACGATTGTCAGACAGCGTCCATGAGCGCGACATATTTACGATAATTTTGCACAGACGGATTTGACCTCGGTGTATAGCTCTAATGCCGCATGTCCCATTTCTCTTCCCCATCCCGATTGTTTATACCCGCCAAATGGGAGTGCGGCGTCAAAGATGTTGTAGCAATTAATCCACACGGTTCCTGCCCGAACTTCAGCGGCAATTTTATGCGCTTTGCTGATATCTTTGGTCCAGACCGCTGCGGCTAACCCATAAATACTGTCATTGGCCGCAGGAATCACTTCTTCAACATCTCGAAAGGGGATAGCGCACACAACGGGACCAAAAATTTCTTCTTGGATGACCTTCATGTTGGGTTTGGTATTGACTAATACAGTGGGTTCCACGAAATAGCCTTGTTCTCCCACTTTGTTCCCGCCAACAACGGTTTCGGCGCCCTCTGAAAGGCCTGCTGCTAAATATCCGAGTACCCGTTGTTGTTGTTCGTCAGAAACAAGGGGACCCATATCCGTCGTGGGGTCAAGGCCCGAGCCAATATGGATATTTTTAGCCTGTTCAGCTACGCCTTCGACGACAACATCAAAAAT
>BQIY01000321.1 GCA_021604265.1 Nitrospirales bacterium | reverse complement strand
CGTTCTTGTTCCAGTTGAGCCGAGTCCTGGTTGGCAACGATCCCGGGAGATCGTTTCGTCACTTGCGTCTCTTGTAATCGCGACGTTGATGCTTTATTCACTACAGCCGATGCAGGCACATTATCAACAACCTCAGGTGATTGCCGAGTGACCGGGGTTTCTTTTACTGGGGGTGACGATACTTCGCTTTCAGCAATCGGCGCAGACACCCTGGTATCGACTTCGGAAGATTGCCGAGTGGCCGGGATTTCTTTTACCGGCAGCACCAATACCTCACTCACGGCAACCGGCTCCGGCACCTTGGTAACGACTTCGGGAGTTTGCCGAGTGGCCGGGGTTTCTTTTACCGGCAGCACCGATACCTCACTCACGGCAACCGGCTCCGGCACCTTGGTAACGACTTCGGAAGTTTGTCGGATCACCGCAATCTCTTCTACCGGCGGCGCTGAATTCTCGTTCACGACAACCGGCACAGGCACATTGGTAACAACCTCGGGAGCTTGTCGAGTCGCTGACGTATCTTGCATCAATGGAAGTGATGCATTCTTTTGAGGATGTGTTCTGGGTATATAGGGTTCATTTTCCTCGATAGTGAATAGAACGATGACCAATGTAGCAAGAGCAGCCATGCCGAGGAATACACGTCTTTGGAAGGTGCTGGCACCGCCAAGACTTGTTCGTAGCCAGTCGCCGAATGGTGATGGAGTATTCCGATTGTTAGCTGTTACGTTAGCAGTACTTGCAGAGCTCTGCCCTCTTGCCGAGCTATCGGGAGTATTGACTGGTTGGGGGTCAGGTCTTTCGGCTGTCACTGTGTCGCGTTTGATCTGGTCGTAAGCGGCGTTTAATTTTTCCGCTCGTTCGTTCAGCCATTTTTCATCACTTAACTGACGATCCGGGTGATAAATTTTTGTCAGACGGTAGTAGCGTGTTTTGAGCTCTTCACGTCCGGCACCAGGTATCAGGCCGAGGGTGTTCCAGGCATTGTTACCGGGATGAAACAAAATTGGATCGAGTGTGATGAGGACAAATTGCTGTGCTTCTTTCTCGTTGGTATCGCGCTTTTCAAATTCAAGGCGAATAGATTCAGTTTGAGGTTCTTTAACACCGGCTAACCAGCGCACAAGTGCATCAAGGCGTTCTTGAATAATAGCTTCGTCGTTGTCGGCGAGAATGGCGTCAACGAGACGCGATGTCCATTTGCCTGTTGAACCGATCATTGGATTTTTTCAAGCCTGAAGTCGTCGAACCACACTCGCCCGGCCAAGCGAGCGTCGAGCGCATCGGTAGAATTGCGACGAATACGAAGTTCAAGGAGACTGGTATCCGCAGGCGTTTCCAATTCTAAAGCGAATGATTGCCAATCCCAGGTCTTGTATTTTTTATTCGTACTTGAATAACTGTTTTTCTGTGTGTCGATCGTTCTGAGGTCTACGAAAATACCAGAACGTGTGGTGATGTCTTCACCGCGCCAGATACCAGTCAAGCGATAACGTGAATTGGGTTCGACAAGTATGTATTGACGAACATGATGGAAGTTAAGATTTTCAGTACCGTTGAATTCGATTTGCAGCGCATGACTGCCACCATGGGCAACCGTACTGCTTGTATTAATAATTGCGCCTTTCACAGTATTGATGCGCCAACCAAAACCGCCACCTGATACCTCACTCTCAAAACCAGGGTTGAATATGTTCCCGACAGGATTATTCCGGGTAAGCTGTTGCCATAGCTGGCTGGCAAATTCTGTTTGTTGCTGCGAAATCATGAAATCGATCGTGTCGAGAGCAAGATTCGTATCTGATTTGAGTTCGTCTGGCGCGTTATTCCAAGCTGCACGGACCATATCGATATTCTTGATTCGACGCGCATAATCAAGATATTGCCGGGAGTAGAAATGTGTGTCTTTAATTGTTGCCGGAGGTCCTGGGCTGATTGCAACGTATAGCATTTCAGGATTTGCCTGAAGGCGTCTGGCAAGAGATAGAACACGTAAAGAATCGTAAGGACGTGAGCGCCAATAATCTTTTAATACATCAAGGGCAATATCGTTTCGGCCCAGCTTGATTTCGAAGTTAGCCAATTGCCATAAAACCGTGGGGCGTGTTGACCATAAGGCACGCGCATGTTCTGCGAAACGAGCTGCCTCTGCAAGATCACCTCGACGCCGTTCAAGCTCGGCTCGCTCCAACCAGGTCGGAGCGTAGAGCGGTCTTAGTCGTAGAGCCTTTTCAATGTGGTGTTCCATGGTATTGAAGTCATCGCTACGCCTGAACAGCAAGACACTGGCAGCAACACGCCATGGTGCCTCTGTCAATGGTGGAAAAGACACGCCATCTGTCGAAATACGAGAATGGACCAACGCATCCACCGCACGCTCGCCATGCCATTCGAGTTGTGATAGATACACAAGCGCCACCAATATCGGCAGACCCAATATCCATACCGCCAGGGTACGCGGTGGCGCTTTAATATCGTGCCTGTTACTCGGCATGGTCGCCCTTGTCTCTTGTGTCAGGTTAGCCCGAATCGGCTTTTATTTTCTCGCGGCTCCTATAGCGTTAAGAAACCTGCTGTTCTATGGCAGACAATCCATTCTCTTTGAAATTGACCTGGTTGCTATCACACATCGCCTTGAGAGCATCAAGTCAAGATCGAAATATCTCACAGCATTATCAGGCGGCCCTGCGTTTTCCCTTCCTTCGTCCCTTACTGCTCTTTTCTTCAGTCCCGTAGTAATACCGACTGTAATAACCATATTCGTGACTCTTGGTATCAACCATATTCAACACGGTTCCAAGCAGCGGAGCGTGTATTGTTCGCAGACGTTTTACGGCATCGCGCACTGCATCTTTGCTGGTTGTGCCGCTGGCCACCATAAGAACCACGCCATCGACATGGGAACTGAGCACAAGCGAATCGGCAAGACCTAAAATGGGCGGTGCCTCAATGATAACGTGATCGAATTCATCACTGACTTTTCGCAAAAGTTCATTCATCTGAATTGAGCCGACAAGCTCAGTTGGATGTGGAGGAATCACCCCGCAGGGTATGATCACCAATCCTTCAACAGCAGTTCTATACACCACTTTCTTATTAGCACCAACAAGGTAATCGGACAGTCCCGGTTCGGCGGGTATATTGAATATCTCATGCAGTACCGGACGCCTGAGGTCGGCATTGATGAGAAGCACCGATGCACCGTTCTGCGCCATGGTCACGGCAAGGTTGGATGCAAACGTGCTCTTGCCCTCCTCCGATGTCGCACTGGTTATTAAAATACGCTTGGGTGCACCACCCGCGCTTGAGAACATCAGGCTGGTGCGGATGGTACGTACCGCCTCGGATACCTCATGGCTGCGATTCACAATCGAGAGTACGCCGATATGGTTTCGATCCATGCTCTCACGTCCTTCGATCTTTGGAATGACACCAAGGCCTGGCACATGCAGAATACGTTCCATGTCTTCGGTAAGCCTGAATGTGTTGTCCAGATACCCTAAAAGAAACGCGAGGCCCAGCCCACCGAACAGACCGAGGACGCCGGCCATGGCAACATTTCGGGTTTTCCGGGGCTTGGCTGGGTGAATGGGCACTGCGGCATGATCCACTACCGAGATGTTGCTGCGTTCAATGCCGGCAGCGACGCCCACTTCTTTCTTTTTCTCTAACAGTCCGGAATACAACTCGCGGTTGGTCTCCCACTCGCGTTTCAAAATGTTGTACTGAATGGATCGGTCCTTGATATCAAGAAGGTCTGCTTTTTGCTGCTCTACTGCTGTGGCCAGCATCTTTTCCTTTTCAGCCAGTTGGGTAAATTCCAGTTTCAGACTGCGAATGACTTTTCTGGTTTCGGAATCAAGTGCCGCTTCGATTTGCGCCATCTGCGCTTTAAGCTGCTGAACCTTGGGATAGGTGTCTTTAAATACCTGGCTTAAGCGAAAATATTCCGCC
>BQIY01000320.1 GCA_021604265.1 Nitrospirales bacterium | reverse complement strand
GTCACGCACCGTGATGATCGGGAAATCAGCCCCGTAGGGTTGAGTGCCTCCCGGACTCACGAAGTTGGGTCCCGTCGTTCCGCGACAACCGCCCAGCAGGTTAGAGCAGATCACAAAATACCGATCTGTATCGATTGGCTTGCCAGAGCCGACGAGGATCTCCCACCAGCCAGGGGTGTCCTGCTCATCGTGTCGGACAACGTGCGAATCTCCACTCAAGGCATGACAAATGAGGATGGCATTGCTGCGCTCATCGTTGAGTGTGCCCCACGTCTCATAACACATGGTGACTTCCTCGAGCTCACCGCCATTCTCGAGTTCTAGCGCGTCATGTGAAATCCACGTCTGTGCGTGTTGGAGAGGAGGGCCGATTCGCTGGACGTTCGTAGTCAATGGAAAACTCACATTGCTTCAGAGATTTCGTCTGCTCAGTGACTTGCCTGTAGGGCTTGATCCAGGTCGGCGATGATGTCGTCCGCGTCCTCGATCCCAATGGAAAGACGGATGTATTCCGGGGAGACGCCGGCCCGGATCTGCTCTTCTGGAGTGAGCTGTTGGTGAGTCGTCGAAGCCGGGTGAATCACGAGTGTTTTGGCGTCACCGATATTGGCCAGGTGGCTGGCTAACTTAACGTTTTCGATGAATTTCTTGCCAGCTGCTTCTCCACCTTTAATGCCGAAGCCAAGCACGGCGCCAGCGCCAGCGGTCAGATACTTCTTGGCCGTTTTGTAATGCGAATGACTTTCGATGCTTGGATAGTTCACCCATTCTACGCGGTCGTGGGTTTCGAGAAACTTGGCAGCGGCCAATGCATTTTCACAATGACGCGGCATACGTAGGTGCAAGGTTTCGAGGCCTTGCAAAGTGAGGAACGAGGCAAAGGGGCTCATCGCCGCACCGGTATCGCGGAGCCAATGCGTCCGCATATGTATGATGTATGCAATGTTGCCCATCGGACGCAGCACTTCTTCAAACACCGCGCCGTGGTATGACGGTGAAGGCGCACAGAATTCCGGCCAGCGTTCAGGATTATCGGCCCAGGGAAAACGCGCACTGTCGATGACCGCACCGCCGACATGGACGCCGTGGCCTCCGATAAACTTGGTGGTCGAATAGGTCACGATGTCGACCCCGTGTTCGATAGGGCGCAAGAGTATTGGTGTCATCAGGGTGTTATCGCAGATCGCCGGAAGACCCTGTGCATGCGCCGCATCCGCGATCATCTTAAAGTCCGGCACGTCGTTTTTCGGGTTGCCGATGCTCTCGAAGAACACGCAACGAGTATTCTCATCAGCGAGCTCAGCAATTTGTTCTGGCTGATCCGCATTAAAAAACCGGACCTCGATTCCAAGGTTCTTGAGCGTCGTCGTAAACAGCGTCCAGGTTCCGCCGTAGAGACTAGTTGAGGAAAGAAAATTCTGACCTGCGTGACAGATGGTCAGTAATGCCGCCATTGTGGCTGACTGGCCCGAGGCAAAGCACAAGGCTGCGGCTCCACCATCCATAGCCGCAAGACGCTTCTCAAGGACGTCGTTCGTCGGATTCATGATCCGGCTGTAGATGTTCCCAAACTCAGACAAACTGAATAAATTGGCTGCATGCTCAGTATCGTTGAACACGTAGGACGTGGTGGCGTAGATCGGGACCGCACGCGCATTCGTCGTCGGGTCAGGTATCTGACCCGCATGCACGGCCATTGTTCCGAGACCTTGAGGCTTCTTTTCGCTCATAGCTTCTCTCCTATCAAACATGTAATAAGAAATAGTAAGCGACTTCTTGGGCGAGCAGAAAAGTACCAAGAAATGACTAGAGGGTCAACGAACGTTCCCATAGTCAGGAAGCTGGCGAGATAAGATACTTCAAAGAATATACCTTAGCCCTTAACAGGAAGAGTCGGATCATGAGCCGTAGATGGATGTTAGAAAAGCTGGTCCAGACAGTATGTGCAGCTTATAGCGTCGTCCCTGAGTTTCATGACCCATAAAGGGTGAGCCAATGCGCTCTCCACGACGAAGACGTTGATTTATTACTGGGGCACTGCGAAACTTGGGCTTTCTCCGACCGCACTCAACGCCCGCTGGCGAATGTCACAGCCTGCGGTCTCCCAGGCGGCCAACCCGGGACGAGGAGTCGAGCTGCCCTCTAAGTACAAGCGGGCATTGCATGAAGGAATTCACTTATCAGTGTCCCTCATTTGTTTTTGTTGTGCTTAATTTGACGACAGTCCAACCAATCGGGGCAAGTCAGTCGCTGCGGTTATTGATACTTGCACTAAACACTGAGAGTACTTATCATATTTCTATGGATATCGTTGAAGAAATAAAGCAAGCCATTCAGACACTCACCGATGAACAGCGCAGAGAACTGGAGGCTTGGTGGCATCCAGGGTACGACGAATGGGATCTTCAGATGGATTCAGACGCAAGAGCCGGTAAGCTCGACGCTTTGGCAGAACAGGCGTTGACTGATTTTCGTACTGGCAATTGTGACGACTTTCCATGAAGAGTGTTCAATCTGCCGAATTCCGAAAGCTCTTCAAAAACCTGCCTAAAGATATCCAAAGTCTTGCCAAAGAGAAATATGGACTTTGGAAGTCGAATCCCCGCCATCCCTCTCTTCACTTTAAACCTGTTGGAAAGTATTGGTCGGTGAGAATCAATCAAGAGTACAGAGCATTATGCGTAAGGTCTGGAGAAACCTGTGTTTGGTTTTGGATTGGTACTCACAGCGATTACAATAAAATTGTCTAGATCGTTTTAAGATAGCGTTGAGATATCCAAACCTTCGCTCTATAAGATTGTGTTGTCGTTTCTCATTTCTGAAATGAACGCAGGCCATATTCAAAACCAACTATCAACCTCATCGTCCAACTCAGCCTTGCAGGTTTTCAGTTGTCGGTTGTACCGCATGGCACGCCGCTTCACTTTTTTCGCAACGTTCTTCAGCCACGGTTTTTTTCGATAGGTTTTTCGCGCATACCCGCCACGCCCTTCATGGTAGGCTAAATATTGGCCATAGGCGTCCCACTTGGACAGCTTGAGCTGCTTCTGCGTCCCATCCGTATACCAGCCGATAAAATCAATCGCGTCGTCGAACTCATCACGGTCGGCCCCCGAGTTGCCCGTCTGCGACTTGAACTCCTGCCACGTGAAATCTTGAGCCTGCGCATACCCATAGGCGGACGACGTTCGCGGTAAGGGAATAAATCCCAAGAACCAAGGACGCGGCGGCTGCGCATCATCGATGAATCGCGATTCCTGATGCATGATAGCCATCATGATATACATGGGCGTGCCCCATTGACGTTGGGCGTCCCGAGTGGCTTCGTACCAGTCTGTTTCACCGTAGAAAATATCGCAAATATTGTCGGGATTGCTTGGAACATAGGTGACACAACCTGAAAGCATCAGAATGGTGCTGACTGCCATGATTCTTAGAACAATCATTTCATTGTCTAGAGAAGTTTTTGGTTTCCGCACGCGACATGGTGTTTCATCATATCAAACGATTCAAATGCCTTGCGAACTCACCCAGAGTAAATTGTCGTCCCATGGCCACATTCAATGATGAATGAAGTACACCATCCTCACATCGTGAATCTAGTTGCTAAAAAATGTATTGAATGGAGAGTTATAGTCTTTTAACTTTTCATTATGACTTATTCGTCTGGAATCGTTAATGGAAGAGGGCATGCAGCCCAGGGGCATTGTCCACTCCACAAATCATGTGATGCTCTCCTCAATTCCAAGCCCTCTTGCTGCATGCTGGGGTTCGTCCCAGCGGCCGAGGTCCTTTTGTTTCGGCAAAAGGACCCAAAACCATTGACGCCCAGACCAGACTTCTGTGAGGAGACGAACACCTATAGCCGCTTCAAATAACTTCCGATGTTTGAGGCGTAGTATTACGCTGTGGCAGTCTTAATAATGAACTGGAAATTAATTGGATTCGCTATAGTGGTGGGGCGGG
>BQIY01000319.1 GCA_021604265.1 Nitrospirales bacterium | reverse complement strand
GTCAAGACATTCATCTTTCAAGGTAGAAAGTCGTCGGGATTCATAGATTTGAAAAAACGAAAAAATACTGTGCCAAAGGATGACCATGATACTGACGAAGATAATATTTTCCACTTTGACTCGAATTGCAAAAAATTCGCTGAATGAAATATTTCCGGACGAGGAATAGGCAATCGCAACGGAAAGGGAAAACGCAAGGCCCAAGAGAACAAGATCAATACCTTTAAGGCTTTCAATCAAAATTTTTCGTCGAACTTGCATGTGTCACATTCATCTTTCTTAAGCAACGCGCTTACATAGCGACGTGTAAAATGAGGGAAATGGCGCATGACAATTTGTTCAGCTACAGTGACAGTTAGAACAGGCATGTAATCGTAGAAGTAAAGGAGGTGAAGCTCGATATCTCAATTTTTTTAGGCATAACAGAAAGAAATGCAAATAATAGACCTAGCAAACATTACTAGAATAAATTATATTTTTTTCTTTACATTCAACAAGGTATATAATTTCCATCATATTATTTCAGTTGCGAGTGAAGGGAAATCAATACAGCATTTCTACTCATACTTTAACTCTTTGACGATGCCAAGTGTGTAGCCAGTTTTCAGGCAAGGCAGCTGATCAAAAATCGAATAGAGTTTCTGTGGTTTTAGCTACCCAATGGCAGGTGCTGTATTAAATGTGAGGGGGGTAAAACTTCAGTCCATGGCCTCAATGGTCAACGATCATCAATTGTTCTACCACATAACTTAATACCAACCCTGCCAGAAACCGCACAGACACAAACCTTCAGATTCCTTTGTGGAATACTATAAAAATACAACATCTATTGGCTAAGACAAGAGGGGAAGGGGTAGATACTATAATTTTTCTTCATCGTTACTGGAAAATTCGCTTGCCACTCGAAGACATGAGTCTGGATCGTCCTTAATAAATTTCACAAGCTAGAGGAATTAGAGAGTTGAGTGAAGAAACCTCCACAAGGAATCAAAAAGTGACTTTAGGCAGATTTTTTCAGTAATTGAGGGGTAGCTGTTCCTTCGACGACTTCTTGATTAATCACTACCTCTGTGACTTCTTTGAGAGCTGGGACATCATACATCAAATCCAACATCAAATCCTCTAAAATGCTTCGAAGAGCGCGGGCTCCAGTCTTCATGGACACAGCTTTTTCCGCAATGAGCCGTATGGCTTCCTGTGTAAAGGTGAGATGAATTTGTTCTAATTCAAACAAGGCTTGATACTGTTTGATTAAGGCATTTTTGGGTTCAGTCATCACTCGAACCATATCGTCAATACTTAAATCTTGTAAGGTCGATAAAATTGGGAAACGACCGACGAACTCTGGAATGAGTCCATATTTAAGTAAATCTTCAGGACGAACTCGATCGATGAGATTGTCACTCTGGTTCGATTCAATCGGAGTATTCTCGGTCCCAAACCCTAATCGTTTTTGATTCGTGCGTTGTGCGATAAATTCATCCAGTCCAACAAATGCTCCTCCACAGATAAATAAGACATTCGCGGTATCGACGCGTAAAAATTCCTGCTCAGGATGTTTGCGTCCACCTTTTGGAGGAATATTACACACAGTACCCTCGACAAGCTTGAGCAGCGCTTGCTGGACCCCTTCACCCGAAACATCTCGAGTAATTGAGGCACTCTCAGACTTACGGCTTATCTTATCGATTTCGTCAATATAGATGATGCCAACTTGAGCGCGTGAAAGATTAAAGTCACTCGCCTGCAGCAATTTCAAGACAACATTCTCAACATCTTCCCCGACATAACCGGCTTCCGTGACGGTCGTGGCGTCGGCAATGGCAAACGGAACTTGCAGAATGTTGGCCAGACTTCGAGCCAAGAGCGTTTTCCCGGTCCCTGTTGCACCGATTAACATCACATTGCCTTTTTCTAACTCGACATCCTTCAATTTTTGTCCGCTAAAAACACGTTTATAGTGATTATGGACGGCGACCGACAACACTTTCTTGGCACGCTCTTGTCCAATGACATATTGATCCAGCACAGCTTTGATTTCAGGAGGAGTCGGCAGTGGACCTTCAGGCTCGACCACGGGCTCAGGAAGATGCGGCTGTCCGGCAAGAAACTTTGAACAATGCTGGACGCAATCTTGGCAGATGAAGACATGACCTTGTGTCTGACACTGCGAACAGGTGTGATCCGTTGGGGACTGAATCAGCGTTTTCCCAGAACTTTGCGGCTTGCCACAAAACGCGCACGCAATATCTTTGACATTTTGACCGTGTGTCGAATCACTCAATGCGTTGGTTTCCTTATTAAGAAACAATCATATGACGATGCAGAGTTGGCATAAAAACATCGCATCATAATAGCACAGCGAGAAATTATCAAACATGTTCATTGGCTAGTTGTGTTATCATTCATCTTCCTGGAGAATTAGTGGAACTGGCTCCCACGACTCCCCTCCACGCTGACTCCGATATAATCCGCTTCCATTGGTTCCAACATAGAGCACCTGCGAATCAAGAGGGCTGATGGCGAGTGCACGAATATTTAAATTTTCCAATCCTTCATTTCTCGGGTGCCAGGTTGCCCCGCCATTGGTCGACGCGTGGACACCTTTTCGGCTTCCCACGTAAAGGGTATCAGGTGTCGATGGATCAATAACCAAGTCACTCAGCATGTAATCCGGGAGATCTGCTCCAATTTTCTCCCATGCTTGTCCGCCATTTGTCGTTTTGAATAGACCGGTGAGTGTGGCCGCATACACCGACGCAGAATGATGCGGATCAATCTGTATTTTTGTGACACCCAGCGCCCGTGATGATTTCAGGATTTCTGGATCCACGAGACCGTTATTGACTTTTTCCCACCAGTGCCCTCCGTCCACCGACTTATAGACGCCCCCACTCGTTCCGGCATAGAGTGTTTGAAGTTGCTGAGGGTCTATGGCTAGAGAAATAACCATCAGCACCTCTTTCATTCCGTCCATTCGTTTGGTCCATGTCTCCCCTGCCGTTTCAGATTCGAACACACCCATGGATGTGGCGGCAAAGAATCGTTGACTGGACCCGGGCACAAAGACGAGTTGATGGACCACTGAAGAAATCGTCACATCTTCCAATCCTGCACGTTTTGACTCCCAATTTTGTCCGCCATTATAACTCCGAAAGACCGCATCTCCCTTGGTGCCCGCATACACATTAGCGGGAAAAAGCGGGTCAATCGCCAAGGAAATCACACGTGAATGGGTCATGCCTTGGGAAATATTTTCCCATGTCGCGCCTTCATCCCGTGATTTATAGAGATACGCGTTGGTCGCAATATAAAGGATGTTGGGCTTTGTGGGATGAAGCGCAATTTCTACAACGGGTTCACTGCTGCCGCAAGCTCCTAATGCAAGGGAGAACAGGACAGCAGGCAAACAGAACCATTTCCCATTCATCATGTTGTTGAGATATGTGAAAAGTCGTGAAATCCTTGATCGTTGCGCACCGGTAAGACCATGTTCGACCTAGCGACGTCAGCGTGTTTTCTCTTGAGGAGCTTTTCCCTCAGTCTTCGGTGGAGCAGGTATGATCCGTGGTAAGTTTTTCACCGGCGCCTTCGATGCCGGTTGATACAGAGCCAGGGCTTCCGGCATCCATTTCTTTAAATCCGCAATCCGTGTCCCGTGAGCCGGATGCGTTGAAAGAAATTCAGGGCTTGCCCCTTGCGAAGCTTGCGCCATCCGCTGCCAAATGTTGATGGCTTCCCGCGGATCATAGCCAGCATCAGCCGCTAATAACACTCCCACATAATCCGCTTCAGATTCATGGCTTCGGCTAAAAGGAAGCAGCACGCCGACTTGCGTGCCGGCCCCAATGGCTTGCATGGCCAGTTGGTTCATTTGCGGACTGAAGCCTTGAGTGGAAAGGGCCACAGCTGCCGCGGTCATGCCGAACTGCGAGACCAGACCTTGACTCATTCGTTCGCCACCATGTTGTGCC
>BQIY01000318.1 GCA_021604265.1 Nitrospirales bacterium | reverse complement strand
CTGAAGAGGTAGGTGTAACGAAACTAATTAATTGGTTCACGGCTTTTTCTGTTTCCTCATGATCGACAGGATTCAGGCGAATTACCCAAGCCAGTTCCCGGTGGGCATTTAAAAAGTCGGTAGCTATTGTTTGGGCGAATGCCCACCGGGAACTGGCTTGGGTAATTCGCCTGAATCCTGTCGATCATGAGGAAACAGAAAAAGCCGTGAACCAATTAATTAGTTTCGTTACACCTACCTCTTCAGACCCCGTGCGTCGCGGTGCAGCAATGGTTCTAAATCTCCTTGGCACACAGTCCTCAGCAACACTCGCGGAAAGCTTAGCTCCCCGCAATATATTAAAAGGCTGGCGAAGAGTCACAAACTTCTGCAATACAAATCCCCATGATCCCAATGCACAACTAGGTTCTAATTTGGAGAATGCTAAAACAGTCGCAGCCCAAATTAACCCTCTAATTATATGGAACCACATGGGAACCACATCTGAAGATATCGATCTTCAGGATATCACTCCTGCTCTCGCACGCTTCGACCCGAGTTTAATTGTCAATGTACTTTTGAAAGTCGCTAAATCGATTAAAGTTCGCTCTCAACTCCCTTTCCGCCAACTCGCTTGGAGATTGCAGGAACTCAGCCCGCTGTTTACAAATGAAACCATTTGTTCAGTAAAAGCTGCCTACCGCCGTCTTATCACTAAATTAGATGTCGTGCAAAATGAAGATTTTAACTGGATTACAAGTATGCTTGTAAACGCTTTAACCCCTCACCTTGAGGCGGAGAAACAGTTAGACCTATTAGTCAGCATGCCCCCATCAGTGCCAGAATATCTCCATCTCAGACACAGCTTAAAGAACCTTCCTGCAAAAACCTTGGAAAAACGCTTAAAGGTAGCCATACATAATCCCGATAGTATTTCTCTCCGACGAATACTCTTTTTTGCCTCGGCGAATCCTACTGATCTCACCGATCTGTCCCGACAAATAATCGCCAAACAAATGAACAGCCCAGATTCGGCTGTGGCCAATTGTGCTGCTGCTGTAGCTCTCAGGGCACAAGACAGCCTCCTCAACAAACTTCTAGTCAATCATACTCAACAGCACAACACCTCTGCTAAAATTCAAGCGATGGATTTTATGCATGGAGGGCCAATCGCCTCAGCAATTATTCAGCATACTCGACAAGATCTCCTACACCTGGTTGCGCCCCCTTTTCTTGGACATGTGGCGGTAGCTTTTGGCGGAACAGGGCTAGATTTGTTAGCAGATTATTTTGAGGTTAGCCTAAAGCGCCTATTGCAACCCGTATACACCCCTGCGCCAAATGTCGGGGGAGTCTTTGTAAATATTTCCGACGATGGTTTTGAGATAACCAAATGGGCTGACAATTCTAGTGAGACGAACCAACTTGAGGACCTATTTCCATTGGTTGAAAATACTCAAGATCATCAAGTGAAAGCACGAAAAGCGGCTGATTACCAGCAGGAAATGTGGAAGAGAATTGAAGCATACGAAGCTGCTCTTGAAAAGGAAGGGGCTGCCATACTCGCTCTTCCGTTACAAGGAAAAGGACTCGCTGAAATTTCAGAACGCGAACCTGAACGAATTGGACACTGGTTGGATCTTATTCTTGCAACAAGGGACAACCGGAGTTTAAGACAGGCTTACAATTTGGGCATAGTTTTGGCTGGGGCTTATGCCACATACGATGCAGGTAAGGCAGTGAATGTTCTTCGACATCTCTATGACCATCAATCATTTTTCACAGTTACTATTGGCAAAGTACAGATTAGCCTATACGACCAAGCTATTTTTGGAAACCCTGATGTCTTCGAGTTCGACCCTTTACGTGAAAAGGAGTTTTCTTTGGCATTCAACGATGCGACTATCGAAACTAAAGTCGCAGCCGCAGAGAAAAGCGGGTCCATAAATTGGCTCGACAGTTATATTAATCGGCTTCTTGAATCCCGTCATCCAGGTAACCAGGCAAGAGGTCTCACAATCGCAGGATTGCGTAATACGAATTCCATATCCACGCTTGCATTCAAACGAAATTGGGGGCCTGGGTTTTTGGGGGAGGTTGCTAAAGCTGGAGATAAAAACTACCAACGTGCTCAATGGGCAGAACATTGGATCAATAGTATGCTCAATACCTCCGAACCGATTGACTTTTGGCGTTTTGGGAATCTGGCCGAAGGGGTTGTAGATTGGCGTTTCCTTACCTGGTTTGACTGTAAGCAAAACAGTGAACTACTCAAGCGTTTTGGGGATGAAATTTATGCCCGGCTTAGAAAAGCCGCAGAGAAGCGAACAAAAAAACGTGAAGGAACGCTATTCGGACTTAAGGCACCCGATCATAGCCTCGTCATAGTTTTGAAGGATGCCGAACTCTAAGACTAATCAGTGCCGTTTTCGTATCCCCAAGGCACCTCAAGAAATTACCATAAGGGCCAGCTTCTGAGTGGTTTTTCCTAGTTTTGGTTCAGATTCCAACGCCTTCCGAGGAGGATTTTTCTTTTGAATACTCTTGGCCTTTGTACGATGCATTTTCTCCCGAGAATGGTACGGAAGAATTCCGCTTAGGACCTCCGCCAGGGTATCGCACGGGACATCCTCTAATAACTTGATGGCAGGCTTGGGATCGGGGCCGGAACGGCCACCGACAAAGATATCCACAGCCTCGACAATCTGACCTTTAATTCTGACTTTTTTCCCTAACAAACCGACATCGGCTACAAGGTGATTTCCGCAGCCTGCCGGACATCCCGACCAGTGCATGGTGATGGGCTTCATCTCCGTGCCGATCATCGCTTCAATGCGTTTGGCGGTTTCCACCGCCCGACTCTTAGATTCGATCACGGCGAGGTTGCAGTAGTCGCTCCCCACGCAACTGACCAGGCCCTTTTGTACCGGGGTGGGATTGTACACAAAGCGTTGTAATAAAGGCTCCTCCGTCAGGTCTCCCAACACGCGGTCCGACACATTGGGCATGATGACCGCTTGATTGGCTGCCAAGCGGAGTTCCCCGGTGCCGTAGGTATCAGCCAGACCGGCTATTCCGTGTAAATCATCCGCCTGAATCCGGCCGACGGGAATTTTAAGCCCCACATAGTTTAGGCCTGCCTGCTTTTGCCGATAGACACCCATATGATCGTTGACGGACGACTTCCGTACATCGGTCCCCGCTCGTGATAATTCCCATCCCACTTCCCGCTGAACTTCCAGACGAAACCGCTCTTCGCCCCAGTTATCCAACAAAAACGCCAGCCTGGCAGTGGTGCGGGAGTCCCGGCATCCATGATCCCGAAAGACGCGAAGGATGGCTCCGGTCACCGCCACGACTTCCCGGGGAGTTACGAACACGTCAAGTGGGGTGGCAATGCGGTACCCGCCGGATCCAAGTTTGCCTCCGGCCAACAGATTAAATCCGGTGATCGCGCTGCCCTCCCCCTCGACCGTCGCGGGCACCAGAGCCAGATCTTGTGTTTCAAGATGTAAACAATTATCGAGGCAGCCGGTAATCGCCATGTTAAATTTTCTGGGAAGATTCGAATAGGCCCGATGCCCGACCAGTTCTTCTGTGAGCCGCTTGACCAGATCCGTGGCATCCAGTTGTTCCTGCGGCGTCAACCCGGCTACGGGACAGGTCATGATGTTTCGGACGTTATCCATGCCGGTTTGCAACGAACAGAGGCCCGCCTCTTCCATTTGACGAAAGACTTCCGGTACATGCTCAATCTTCAGATGCCGCAACTGAAACTGCTGACGGGTCGTCAGATCCAACACGCCATTTCCATAGGTGTTGGCCAGATGCGCCAATGCGCGTAATTGGACTGAGGTGGTTCTTCCTCCTGGAATACGGACCCGGATCATAAAAAAACCCGGTGTGGGATTTCGAAGGAATAGTCCATACCATTTCAGCCGTTGAATATCTTCATCCGGGATCGCCTCCCACCCCAATTCGGCATATCGGGCAATA
>BQIY01000317.1 GCA_021604265.1 Nitrospirales bacterium | reverse complement strand
GTGATCGCGATTTTGCATATCGGCTCCATCAGTTTCCAACACTCTCGACGCCGCTCCGGTTTGGCTAAAGACTTCTCGTAACATCGTCAGATCCAGCCCAAGAGCATCTCCCAGTCCCAACCCCTCCGCCAAACCGGCGGTATTGATATTCATCACCATATTCACCAAGGCCTTCACCATTGCGGCTTGACCGGCGGGGCCAATGAAACGTAGCTGAGCGCTTAAGGTGGTTAAAATCGGTTTGGCTCGTTCGAAGACTTCAGGCTTTCCGCCACACATCAGATACAAGGTCCCCGCACGGGCCTGATCAATACTACTCGCCATGGAAGCTTCCAGAGTCTGCCCACCACGAGCTTCTACCTGCTTTTCGATTTCGATATGAACCTGAGGAGACAACGTGGCACAATTTACAAACAACCGGCCCTTGGCATGATTCAGCAGACTGTCCGGATTCTTCTCAGAAAAAATTTCACGCATCGCGTAGTCGTCAGTGACGACGGTCAGAACAATGTCGGATAATTCTGCCAGCCGGGCCAAAGTCGGCGCGACTTCGGCCTGAACTTGCCGCGCGACCGATTCAGCTTTTTTAGGGTCCGTATCAAACACCGACACCACCTGATACCCCACCTCGTCCAGTCGCAGCGCCATATTGGCTCCCATCAGTCCGACTCCCACAAAACCTATTCGTTCTGCTTTCTTATTCATGGTCCAATCCTTTCATTTCCCCGGATCACAACTTTCGACCCATATGTGCTTTATATGCAGAATCCTCACTCTGTTCCTCTTTCTCCTCATTTACAAAAATCCTTCCATCTACAACCCTCACTTTACGTATCGCTACTGTACCGAAGGGCCTGAACCTGCACAACCAACCATTCAACGACACCTTCATTACGTGTAGGGAAAAGCCTCCCCGGACAACTCACCATGGTTCAGGGAGAAACGGAAAGAAGAGTCCCCAGAAGCCTGGCCATCATTCATTCCGAAAACCCCGAGCGGCAAGTCCTACACGAAGCAAATCGTCACGAGCGTTGGATTGCTATCAGATCAATCCCCGACGCTGTTCTTCGGCCGGAAATTGGAACAGGACGTGAAGAAGGTCTTCATTCGGCGACCAGATGGAACCGTCTAATTCATGGAACATCCCATGGTCAACCATACACTCAGGATTCAGGAGAACAAGTAGGTAAGGCTAGAGCGGACACAAAAATGAAAAGGACAGAAACAATTCCCCCTTCCATTGTCAGGGCAGGAACTTTTTTCACAGAGGGAAAAGCCGGGAAGTAGAGAAGTTTAACGACGCAATAACGACACAAACATTGAACGAGTACCCTTCCTTTGTAAGGAGGGGCCAGGGGAGGTAGAGGCTTTTGGCTGATCTACCCCAGATCTTAAAAGCCAAGGCAACTAATAATAAAAGGAGGCAAATCATGAAACTCACACACTCATTCAACCAAACAATAGTCACCACGATGGTCGCTATGGCGCTCGCATTAGCAGTCCCTGCCTAAGGCGATGAATTACCAACCACCGTCATGAGAAAAGCGTCAGAAGCCTTAGTCACACTCGAGACAACGGACAACCCCGATCCGTTACAGGCCGAACTGGGAGGCACCGTAATATCGTCGGAGGAGTTACAAGTGAAGGGAATTTGTTAAACCAAAAAAAAGAGGAGCATCTGGCTCCCAAGTCCCTCGTCACCCTATCCGGGGAAACCTATGCGATGGTGGCCCCCACGATCATCAAAGACAATATCATCCTGGTCCATAGCGAAGGACGGACCAGGCGGATAGATGCGGGCGACACGGAAGGGCATCGGATGGCCTTTGTGGTCCAGAAGATCATGGAAGACGGCGGTACCCCCTGGGTATGTCGAGTTCCGGCATTGGATTACCGGGTAATTTGCTACTCAGTCAATTAAAAAATCGGAACAGCCAACAAGGATTTGTACCTGGCGGCTAAGTTCAAAATTTTCACGCCAGAATTTCCCCAGAGTTAAGAGTTCTTAGCAGACATTGCCATTTTATGGGTCCAAAGCGTCTCCCTATGGGAGCGATTGTGAGTGACTCGGGGAATGATACGTGTTGTGTTAATGCCCGCTGTCTACCTAAAGCAGCTATTCCCGAAGGCTAGAGTTACACATAGAGTCCAGAATTGGTTGGTTGGTCGGCCGGGATGGCCTCCTGCCTACACTCCTGACTGTTCGTTTTCCGTCGTTCCATGAAACACCTTCCTGCTTAGTGCCAGGCCTTTGAGTTGTTTCATAAATTCTGGGAAGTCCAAGAAACTAGTGATTTTAAAAAAAACTGAAGAAGAGGAAACAGTGAACGGCACCCGTACATAAGTACCCTATATTTGAAGAAAATGTCCGCATATTAAAAGCCTTACAATTGGTAATATGCATTTATTGCTTGCGCGGCAATCTCTCCGATGCGAAGTTGATCAGCATACCGATGTACCGAGGGGTGTTTTTGGCAGCAGGGTTTGGGTTTCGAGTCTCCCTCATTTGGACTGGGAGGCGAAACAAGACAAACCAGTTAGAATCTTAAAGGAGGATCAGATGACGACTATTTTTGAACGCCTGACAAAAGACCACGAGAAGCAGCGCCAGTTGGCCAAGAAAATCATGGGCACAAGCGGCGACAGCGCAGACCGACGTTCACTTTGGGATCAATTTAAGCCTGAAGCGGTTGCTCACGCCAACGCGGAAGAGCAGACCCTCTATGCTGCGATGATGGAAAAGCCGGATGGGCAAGAGAAAGCACGCCACAGTGTGAGCGAGCACAAAGAGGCCGCCGATGTCATAAAAGAATTGGACGGGATGGACATGGGAACAGGTGGCTGGATTCAGAAATTTGAAAAGCTCAAGGATGAACTAGAGCATCATATGGAAGAGGAAGAAAACGAGACCTTCCAGAAAGCGAAAAAAGTGCTGGATTCCGAGAAAGCTGACCAGCTAGCGGATGATTTCGAGAAGCGCAAAAAGCGAGAGCTGGCCGAAAGTCCTTCGTAAGACAGCGGATTTACATCAGTTTCGAGTTTGCTGGGGGCGGACATCTCCGTCCCCGGTATCGTCAAGGTTAGTCAGATGACTCTATCTGGCAACGGATGAAAATCTGCCATAAAAAAAGAATTAAATCTTACACCAACCACGCCACATTGGGGACAACTGACGAAGCCCATGGCACCTTTGCCCCGAGTTTCCTCACGCTCTCCAGGAGCTACTCGAAACGAAATTAGATTACGGATATG
This sequence comes from Nitrospirales bacterium, assembly GCA_021604265.1. The sequence continues at coordinate 753 of BQIY01000317.1, read as the reverse complement.
CTCCATCAGTGGCAGTACCTGCCTATGCAAACGAATTACCATCTCCAGTCATGGGAACGACGTCAGAAGTCGTGGTCACACTCGCGACAACGGGCAACCTCGATCTGTTGCAGGCCGACCTGGGAGGCATCGTGATATCGTCGGAAGAGTTACAAATGAAGGTCAGAGAATTTGTTGAACCTGGAAAAAGAGGAACATCTCGCTCCCAAGGCCCTCGTCACCCCATCGGGGGGAACCTATGCGATAGTGGCTCCCACGATCACCAAAGACAATTTCATTCTAGTTAATAGCGAAGGACAGGCCAGGCGGATAGATGTGGGCGACACGGAAGGGCATCGGATGCCCTTTGTGGTCCAATCGATCATGGAAGACGGCGGCACCCTCTGGTACGTCGAATTCTGGAATTGGATTACCGGGTAATACATCTCTTAACCAATTAAAAAGTATTAGCCGCCAGGGACTTTCTTCCTGGCGGCTTTATCCCTTTTTTCGCCTCCAAAAGTAAATGACCAGTTGTGGGGCCTTTTGCAGAAATGAAAATATCTTATTACATGACTGGCCCCAGAATCTGACCCCGAATCGCAATTTAATTGAAAACCTTTTCTTCTAATTGCTGTGGGGTGTTTTCATAGGGAGAATATTTTCTTTGGTTTTAGGGTACTTCTTTAATTCTTCTTTAGTGGCTCCTTGAACGAGATCGGTTGGTGAGGACAAACGCAAGTAACTGCCCATGCCAAATGGGGTGTTCTTGTC
>BQIY01000316.1 GCA_021604265.1 Nitrospirales bacterium | reverse complement strand
TTACTAGTTTTAGTTTAGAGGTGCATGATACGATTTATTTTCTAGATTTTCTGTTTTATTTTCAAAAAGGTGCGTTATTATTTGTGTTTATTAGTCCAGTAGCCTACGTAGCTAGTCTTAGTCAGGACAATCGTGTTTTCCTGACTTTAAGCCCAAAAGGGCTTAAAAAATAGTGAAAAACGTAAGCGTGAAAAGTTGGAATTGGGGTGGCGATATTTTAGCTGGCAACGGTTTGCTAAAAATTCCTTTGTTTGAAAAAGAGCATGATCGCACGGAAAGCTGACGTGCAGGATAAGCAACGAATCGCAGCTTTTGTTGATGTCATCCAGATAGGATTGATGAAAAGGGCGCAACATGCCAGCAATCGGGAAACGAGCCATTAGATTTTGCCTTCGTGCGTGGAAATCGTGAGGAGAAAAAAAATATATATATTAATATTAATATTTCTTCTCAAATGATCCATAATTTCGGCAAAGTGCTTCGCTCTCTATCCAGATCTCACTGATAATTCCCTAATTCGCGCGAGCGGAGTTTAGCCAAACTAGCTACTTTTGCGTACTATTTTTAGTAAAAAGATGCTTTAAAAGGCGATTAAATTTTATTCGTCTAAACAACGGTCGCTACCAGCAACATTAAATTATGGAGTGCTCACAGGAACTCAAATCAGACAGAATTTCCTGTTGCAGGTGCGAGCAAAATTAAAAGCGCTCGAGCAAACGACTGAACCACTCAGATGCCATCTGGAGGTTTGTTAAAGGCGTTGGCTTGGTGTCAAGCTGAAGGACGCTGCAAAGACCCTGACTTCTGCAGCAGCTAGCAAGTGACTGTTTGTGACGCCGAGTTTCCGGAACATTGTTCGCTTCTCACTTGGAGCTCTCCGACTTGTCTTTGCTCGCTTCTTTTTCAGCGGCAACACGTGCTGCCTCCGCCTGAGCAAAAATTGAAGTGAGAATAAATATTAATATTTATTTTGTGGTTCAATTACCTCGGCCTTGGCTTTATCCTCGTTCTCTTTGCGAAGTTGGAGAGTTTCGCACAAAGTGCTCTCGTCGTCGCTGAGCTCATGGTCTGTGTCATCGCGGAAGAGGAGTGGCTCCGCCACCAGTTGTTTGAGGTTGTCAGCTGACATGAAGTCGATCACCCTTTCCTCACACTTCGCCATCTGCTCTGAGTCGAAGTCGACGCACGTCACATTCAGTCCAAGGGACACCGCGGCTATCGCCTCACTCCCGGTGCCGGAGCTGAGAATGAGCACCTCATCTCCGCGGGTGGTGTGCCTCTTGAAGAATTTGCGCGCGATTGCAGGTGGTTTCTGAGTGGCATTAACCACCTCTTTTGTCCCTGTATGCCTCAACCTTGTGGTCACCTTTGGGATGTTTAGGATGTTGTGGCGCAGCAGGGGGTTTTTGCTGTCGTTCCAGGTGACGCGGCGCGAGGTGCACGCAAAGATCATTAGCTCGAAAGATTGCAGATATCTTACGTTCTTGGCGTTGAAATTCGGTTTGTACCAGGAAAAAGGGATGGTGGTCATTCCGAGGTCACGGAGAATTCGATCGTATCGGCCTGCAAGATTCCAGGGCACGTGGAGCAGAACTGAGAACTGAGATTTCTGGTTCTTAGCTGCAAAGTCTTCGATGACTTGCTTGAAGTCGTCCTCCGACACCTCTTGATCCCAATCTAAATCCTTGATAACACCAAACGGCATGTCCCAAACCAGCATGGCTGGAGAAAAAATAAATATTAATATTTTGAATGTTGTGCACAAAAAAAAAAAAAAATATTATTTCTAATTGTCGTGTGCCTCACCGTAGTCCTTAGCCGGGATTTTGGAGAAGTTCTTTGTGTAGTCCAGCGTCAGAAATTCGGCCGTAACTTCGTGGTCCACTCCTGTTTTGGTCTTGTATGGCAGTGTGGTGATCCTCTCTTCTTGCTGGCGGGCTTCTTCCTGCTGCTTAGCATCTGAGCCGTCGCGGTTGATGACGCGTTTCGCTTTTTTGGCCTTTTTGGCCCTCCTCTCCAGAGCCCTCGTGATGCGCGTTTGCAAAGTCGCTCCATACTGGTGTGTTTTCTTGTGCGATTGGAGGTCGATGTTTTGTTCCAGGAAGCTTTCGGTGCATAGTTCTGGAAGTGTTGCTTTGACCTCTTCCCAAGTGGCGACCTTGCATTGCTTGGAGATGTGGGTTTTCAAATTCTTGGTGGCCTGGTGCTTGACGCAGAGAGATGCGAAGACTTTAGACTTCGAGTCTTTAGAGCTTGATTCAAAGGCTTGGCGCAAAAGGAACTCTAGCGTTTGATCGGACATCTTGGTAGCTTTGACCCAAAACTGAGTCGAGCTGATCATCTTGCGTGCTGTCTTTTTGCTACCGGGCTCGTTTGTTGTCAGCATTTTCTCAATCAGCTCCCACAACGTGCCTTTCTTCGATGCAGTTCCAAACATTCCGTTTAGAACCGCTGAGCTGATCGACCATGCGGTCTTCTTCCTGACCTTCAGCGCGGTGATGCCTTCTTTAATTTTGGTGGGGTCGTCCGATTCCTCCAGAATGCTGAGCCAGGCCCGGCGGAGGCTGAGGATTTTGTTGGCATAGGTCATCTGAAATGAAAAATATTAATATTAATATCTATTATGGCAACAATCGAAAATAAAATTTTGTTTTTGGAATGAGTGTGAACAAACAGAGGTGCAGTGTGGAGAATGTGCATCACTTGAAATAAAAATCTCACACCTTTTTCCGGTTGTCCTTGGTCTCATTGTCCGCGTCACCTAAAAGTCCCAAGTGGAACCTTGAGGTGGCGTTGTCCTGCGCGACAATGAGTGTAGCCGGGACGCGGATGGGGGTAGCGGTCATCCCAAACTGTTTCCTTGCCCCACACGACGTGTGGAGGCCGGCCATTGCCCACCAAGGAGCTTTGCTCTTCGCAGAATTACCCACTTTGCCGCCCTTCTCGATGTTCGCCCGGAGAGTGTGCGGGTTATGGACGAGTGCGGCTGCTGTGATCTCCATCTTTGAGGTCCCCTTTTGGCCTATGAGCACCCTCATTTCCTCAGTGTGGTCCGGGTCTTCAATTCTCGTAATTATGTTGGTGGGTGGGCGATCGATCCATAGCGGATGCATGCGATGCAATCCACTGAGCGTGTGCTTGCGCAACCAGAGGAGATGCTTGCGCATCTCTTCATTCGTGACCAAGGACAAACCGTCATCGTCTGAGAAAAATAAAATATTAATATTAAAATTAATTTTAATTTTTGATGAAAGTTCGGATTCAAAATCTTGATTTCACCAAACAACGTGCAGGGTGACATATGAAACAAATTTGAACTCAACATCAATGTGCACGAGTGTTTTGATGAATTTGTGGTCGGAATGTTAGATTAAACTGATGTGTCAATGTTGGGCAACGTGGTTGTTGTTTGCATGCAAGTGGAGGGTGTGGGGGGGAGGCATCACCTTCTCCCTCCGCCTCGCTTTCGTAAGGCTCATAACCGTCGACGTGACCTTCCGACTTCTTGGACTTCTTCTTATCCATCTTCTTCTTCTTCTTCTTCGGCTTCTTCGTTGATTTCTTCTTTTTTGTTTTTGGCTTCTTCACGGGGGTCGGTGGTGCAGCCTCTTCGAAATCCTCAGTGTCATTCTCATCCTCGTCGTCCTCATCCTCATCCTCGTCATCTTCGTCCTCATCGTCATCATCAATCCCGGAGGCTTTTGGCTCGAAGTCATCGTCAGTGGAAGCTTTGTTCGCGATCTCAATGGGCACTTCTTCGTCATCTGTGTGCATGTTTGTGTCGTCGTCGTCTGCGTCGTCGATAAAGAGAGACATATCCTCCAGCTTCGTGTCCGGGAGGCCAATTTTTTTCTTGGCAACGGAGTGCCCTGGGGAAAAGGAAACTATTAATATTTATTCCCCCCCCAGTGGTGACGGACGAGTTCCTCATTCCACAGCCAAATTCAATTCAACCTTGCAATGTGGAGGTTTACCTGATTTCTTGGCCTTTTTTTTGGAGGCTGATGTCTTGGG
>BQIY01000315.1 GCA_021604265.1 Nitrospirales bacterium | reverse complement strand
TTTTTCTTCGGTAATTTCTTAATGCGCGCGTTGATCGTCTTGATCACCTTGTTGCATATCGCGACGAGCAAGGCTTTTACGCCATTGAGACTTAATTCATGCCCCTTCAAGGCATCCAGGGCTGTCGTGGTTAATTGTCGTGCATTATTCAGGGCATTCCGGGCTTGATGGCTTACATGTTGTATCTCCCCACGCAAGGCTGTGCGCAATGCTTGCGGGATCGTTAAGTCGATGGTTGCAGTCAACGGTCCACCGGTGGCAGGCAGGGTGGCCGTGAGTTTCTGGATCGTAACCCCATGAAGCCCTGCCCCCTTGATCTGAGTGGTCGTCAGAGTGAGCCCACTCTTTGAAAAGGCTATCAATCCGCCTGCGGTGAATGGCCCGTTTCCCCCATAGTCCCATGTAATATCTCCCCCAATGGACATCGCGGTTTTCGATATCGTCCATGTTCCGGCGAGCGAACAATTCGGGGTGACGTTAAACGTGAGTTTGGTGGAGAAGCCCTTTTTGTCGACAACCGTCAGCAGGTCGACACCGGTCATGAGGCGGTTCTTCCACCAAATACCTGTACTGCCCTTGATACTGAGTAGAGTCGAGGTGACCGTGATCGCACCCGCAATCTTCATCGTCAAGGCATTGCCAAGCGTTCCCGTAAACTGGACGCCTGTGCCAAACCCCTTGCCGGACACTTTTGAGTCGATCGCCGCCAATCCAAAAGCGCTCTGTAAGGTGATGATGTTGTGAATCTCAAAGGTACCCACTAATAGAATAATAAGTCCGTCACTGTTCGGGGGACCTTTGGTGGGTTTGGGTAAGAGGGCGGTTATTTGCTTGTCGGGCCCCGTTCCCATGGCACGAATTCTCTGACCGAACTTCTGCCCAGGCTTCGTCCGTACTTTGCCTGGTAAGATTGCATTTTTGAATTCTCGTGGAGTGGTCACAGCGAACCCGACCTCAATACTGAACGGACCAAAAACGACTCCCTCCTCACCGACGCGTGCCTCCACAGGTAGCGCGTTGACGAAATCTTGAGGGCTTCCTGTTTTGAACCCGTTGAGCAGGTTGGCCAACGATTTCCATACACTCCACGTTGGCAGTCCGGTCTTGGTGCCAAGAACCGCCCCTCCGAGATACGGAGGGAGCTGAAGGTAATTGGGTCCGATCGTGAACGGCAGTTTGAATCCTTTCGGCGCAGCGTCTGGATCTAACTTGTATGTCGCTTTGGTAAAGAAGGGAAGCAGTTGGGAAAATAGACCAATCAGGGCAAACAACCCGCCATCGGGTTGAGGGAAGGACCAACGGCTTTCGGCCTTGAGCATTTCCCAACCGAAATATGAAATGGCGAGTTCCTTATAGAAAAGCGGAACAGGCACCGGAGAACCTGCAGGGAGCACGGCAAGTAACTGATCAATAGTGTAGGAATATTGAAAGGCTTTGGAACTTGTTTTGCCATCAATTAAATAACCGGTGGTCAGACAACCTGCGAGCGCCAACAGGTCAAAGCGGTCGAACTTCCCTTCCAATTGAAGCAGGAACAGTGAGCCACTCAGGATTTGGCCGAATGACAACGAGGTTAATTGAATCCCGAGCAATTCAGGTAGGCCAAAGGGTGGACCGGCAAAGGGTAGTAACAATTTAAGAGGTTGAGGATTCGGATTGGCCTGTGTGCGGGTGGTCACGTCCAGCTTCATTCCACCGGTCCCGCTAACTTCAATCGCAAAGCTGAGGTCTTGGGGCATGACGAATGCCAGATACTCATTGAGTTGGCCGGGGGTTCGTTCGAGAATCGCATCACCAAGAGAGACCAGTTCGTTGAGCGCGTCGATGACCACTGGGGGAATGCGAAGGGATGGAGATTTTTCCTGGAGTTTAGCAAGCCAGGGATCAAAGGTGAGTCGATTATTCTTCACCAATGCGATATCGTCTAACGGAATGGCCTTGGGTATGAGCTTGGCCATAGGGCCCAGGCCTGCTTGTGTGAGAGCTTCTTTCAGTGGAGTCAACGGCAACTGTAAAGGTTTTTCAATGTGGAATTCTCCGGCTGCCGTCCACCCGAGCCCGTTGTAGCGAAACGTCGGCAGAGGACAGCTAAGCTCGCCGAGCAAACCATTCGGCCCCAACGTGATGTGATACAGGCCTTGCTCATCCGGCTGCATGACATTGATCGGAGACCCTTGAAGTTGAGCGCTGATCCCTTTCTCCGAAAGGCTCAATTGCAGACCCGTCGCGGTGGAAAGAGGATTCTTCTGATTCCGCTTGGCGGTTTTGAAAAATTTCAACCAGGGGAGACCATTCGTCCCGACGCCAAAGACACGGTTGATCTCGTCTGACACAGCCACGTCTATCGTCGCCTGCAGGGCAAGCTTAGGCTCTGTTGTCGATCCGTGGCCGAAGCGAATCTTCCAATCACGGACATCCAGCCAGAACACGCCGAGCGACACAGTAGTTCCGTTGATCTTAAGCGTGGGGAGTGCCGTGGGAGGCAACGGATTGTCCCACAGACGTGTCGTAGAAAATGCGACCTCCCCTCTGCCTGCGGTCAAAGTCCACTTGCGGGGCTTTTGTGGCACCAGGCTGAGCGTAGTTCCGGGTATCTTCGCCGTCAGGAACGATGGCAGGCCCGTGAATTGGGTCGTGGCATCAGCCATGATCTGCCATCCGTCTTGGGTATGATTGATGGCTAATTCATCGAACGTGAAAACGGCTTGAGGCTTGATTGTCGAAATTCCGGTTGGAATCGGCAGCTTGAGCGTATTGCCTTTGGGGCCCTTTGCATAAAAGGTAAAACCGACTTGTGTGGGGCTTGCCACGAACTCCACCGAGCCGGCGAAGTTGGCAGAGAAGCCATCGATGCTGAGAGTGAGTTTCCCCTTCCCCTCAACACGACAGGTCGCTTCGGCCTGTTTCTTGTCAGTGCCAGTCGTGCTTCTGTCCACCTGAAGACTCAAGCCGGTAATCGTCAGCTGGCCGATGCCAAGCGGGATCGTCCAGGTTTCAGGAGACTGTCCACTGAATGAGAAAGCTCCAGTGCTGGGACTCACTGAGGCCTGCAGATCGGAAAATTCTATGTCGATGGGCAAATCGGCTGGCAGGCTCACCGCCTTAAGAAATTGGGCTAAAATTGAGGACAAACTTAACGACACGATAGAACCTGTGAATGAGATGTTTTTTGCCAGTAGCTCAGACCGTACGTCGAAAATCAGCGTCCCCAAAATGGCTTGTCCCCAGAAGGCTGCAGAGACCGGGGCGTTATTCCGCTGCCTTTCTACGCGGAGCGCCATCTTTTTTATCGTTAATGTTTGGTCTCCGAGGGGAATTATCCACTGCCCGGTCAGCCCTGTTCGTAACGAGAGAAACCCGGTCTTCATCTGTGTGGACAAGACGGCATTGGTCAGCCCCAGCGTGGAAAGGGTTTGGGGTAAGACTACCTTTGGCAGAAAGGGCGCAAGTATCTTTAAAAGTGTGATTGCCGGGAGTCTTGTTTTGAACCCCCATCCGTCTGTCCGCGAATAGCTTGCCTCAAGAGCGATTGGCTGACCGGCGACTTCCGTTCTGCCATTGAGAACGCCAGTCGATTCGTTGGGAGACTGCGTGTCCAGTTTAAGCTGAAAGCCCAATTCCCGGAGTGTCACCGAGGCCGCACCAAGCGTGATGGGCCATTTTCCGGTCAAGTCTGCGACTAGCTCTATCTGGCGATTGCCTGCATCGGCTCGAAGAAAGCATTTTGAGATCACAAGATTCTTGGGGAGTGCGAGGGACACAGAAGGCAGGAAAATTTGGAGCACTTTTGCAAGGGGAAGCGTTTCGCTATCCCGTAAACCGCCGAACACTGTCAAAGAAGGAGGGCGGACAAAGGTTGTGAAGTGTGCGCCTGCTATGGTGCTCGCCGCATGGATGGAAATGCCCGTCTGCCGATGCTGAGGGTCAGAGGGCGAATAAACTTCGAATTCGAGCACGATGTTGTCCAGACTCACCTGAGAGGGCCCAATAGACCAACTGGCAGTTGTGCCGACAGCCATCCTCATGG
>BQIY01000314.1 GCA_021604265.1 Nitrospirales bacterium | reverse complement strand
ACTCAGCAACAACGGCAATGGTCACGCCGACCGCCATCCCAATGGATGAATCACCACTACCTCCATTACCAGCGCCGGCCGAGAGCGCAACACGCTGTCGTTGGTGAAGGAGTTGGAGGTTCAGTTAGTGGAATGCTCCGCGCAGCAGTGGGAGCAATGGTTGGCAATGCAATGGGCGCAACAGTTGGGCAGTTGGTACAACGGTCGGCAAATTATCGGAGCGTCCGTGGATGGGATGAGCGTCGGTCTCAAGGTGGGGCGAACGTCCGTGAGAGAAGCCCATTAAACGTCGCAAGACGACAAGCTCAGAGATCGATTTGATGGCGAGCACACTATGACAGTTTGTCATTGACAGCGCACTTCAAGAGTGTCGAACACGTGCGACGCGAACGTCGGAAGAAGTCACCACCGGAGCTGTAAAAGTAACACCTGTAACATCACTCTTAGAAGTACCCACCGCAAGTTCCAAATCAGCATGTGCAGGAGCCCGTGACTGATCGTGACTACGATCAACTCTTTGCTACACCTTGGCTTCTTGTCTGCTGGATGCAGTGGAACTTGTGTCGGACAAAAGCCTGATGGAGAACGGCATCTGCATCACCAACGTGTGCGCAGCAGCATATGGGCGCCTGCAGCGTTGACGACGGGCAGACAACAGATGTTGTGGACAGGCTGCGTGGTCACCAGAGTGGGAAGGTGTGTGGGCCATTGGGACCGGGACTACAGTGACCGCACACATGGACACACGCTGCAACAACTATGGCGGCATCATCATACGTCAAAGACACGCAGCGGTAGAAGCGGACGGTGCGCTCATGGCAACCAACAAAAATCACAAATGGAGGTTGCCAATTCCTCTTGAAATATATACTATTAACCAGAAATGGCAACCTACAAAGCTGACATCCACAACTGCAATCGTTCAGTGGCTGGCGCACACTCTAGTTCGCCCGTGCATGAGTTCAAGGCCGCTGTTTCCGTCGTGCTTCAGACAACAAATTGAACTGTCCGTCAATGGAATCCGAGGTTGCCAATTCCCTTTGAAATATACATATACTAATCAGAAAAGGCAACCTCCAAAGCTGACACACATAACCGCAATCGTTCAGTGGCTGGCGCACATTTTTGTTCCTCCCTGCGCGAGTTCAAGGTCTCTGTCACCATCGCGCTTCAAACAACAAATGGAACTGTCCGTCGGCTGAATCCGAGGTTGCCACGTCCCTTTGAAATATATACTAATCAGAAATGGCAACCTCCAAAGCTGACATTCACAGCAGCGTTCGTTCAGTGCGTGGTTCACTTTATTCGCGAAGCGTTTTTGCCTCTGTGGTGTTCTCTGAGCGATCTGACGTTGGTGGGAGTCAAATTGGCAGTTCCTTGAAGAGCTGACAATTACTTTCAACGACAGCGCAGGAAACAGTGGCTGCATTCAACCATCCTGTGCGGTCTCCAGTGTGTGGAGCTTGTGTTTGATGCTGCGCAGGTGGTTGGGTTTGGATCCGACCCTGAGCACCTTGCCGCACGTGCACGTGAACTCGCGGGCGTGGTAGTTCTTGAAGTACTGCTGCTTGTCGTCCTTCCATCTGACCGTGTTCGAACCGTCGTCGAGCTGTTCGTGTTTCTCTCCATCGTAGACAATAAAGTACATGTCCATATGGTACAATATACGAGCAGTCCCCTTATATCTCTTTGCAGTGGTGCTGTGTGTCTCGTGCCACGTCTACTGCCTGAACTTCAGCAGCGTCTTGTGCCGCTCAAGACGGTCTTTGTGCAATGTGTACTTCACCACTACATTCTTGGCCCGCTTCACCTTCTTGCTGACCACGACGTCTCCAAACAGCTGTCGGTAGCACTTGTAGAGCTGCTGGTTGCAGATGTAGGTGGCAGTCAGGTCCAAGTCAGTCCGCGTGTAGCCAAAGACCTCTTTGAACTGCTTGTTGTACTCTGTAGACTGTCGCTTGCTGAGTCCAGATGTGCTTTGGAACGTGGGTCGGTCAAAACTCGTGGCTCTCTCAAACTTCTTCAGTAGACACATCTTATTCAAGCTCACCTGCATCTTCTTGATGGGGAAATCATTCAAGTCTTTCAGTCGATTCTGCCACTTATCGGTGTCCGTTTCTTTGAGCAAGTATCTGCAGACGTTGAAGTGATGGACGAGCTTGTGCGGCTCCAGAAACATGTCTTTGTACTCGTCTACATCGTGATCAGTGTTCAATTTCAAGATCTTGTTCAGAGCGTCATGCTTGTCGGTGGTAAAGTTGTCAGTTCTCCACTCCAGCACGGCTGTGCCAACCTCTTTCTTCCTGCGCTGAACGTGCGTGGAGTACAGCGGTGACACGTTGAACCCCCGTGTCTGTAGCAGATCGATGAAGTGGCAGTACTTGTTTGACTCGTAACAGTCGTAGCGGTACACGAGTTCCTGCAAGACATCGACAAATAGCCGGTTCATCTGTGGACAAGCGATCTCAAACTGCTTCAGAGCATGTCTATTTTGTTCTTTGGTGAAGTCTGCACATTCATTCTTGTCGTTGAACATTGGTGGTCGGTACCGTCGGTTCTCAAAATAGAAGCAGACGTCGCTGATCTTCCGCTCACGGTTCAGCTGCTGGAGCATGTTGGGCGGTGTGATGGTGTTGCCACTGTAGACACAGAACACTTTGCGTCCAATGTTTGAGTCGTTGCCGTACACAACCTTGGGACTGACAATCAATTGCGGTTCTCGTTCAATACTGAGGGTCTCATCGTTGTCACTCGTGTACAGCTTGCCCTTCTTGCCCGACTGAACGTAGATGTACTCGGCCAGTGTCTTGGAGTCTGAGCAGACGAGATACTTTTGAGACTTGTCTACACACATCTTGACCTCGTCGATGATGGCGTCTAGACTGTCGACTTCGTACGCTTTAATCCCTTGATTGTGCTTGTAGACGTTGTGAACAAATCGATAGTCCAGTCTACAGTAGTCCAGCAGCTTGAAGCAGACGGTGGATATGTCGGCGTCTGTTGCAACCACCTGCTTACAGTTCTTGATGAAGTAGACCAACGTGGACAGTACAGCGAGCCGTTTGTTACCCAAGCACTTGTCTGCCATAAAAACGTACTCAATCAAGCTGTTGAACTCGTCCAAGAACAGCACGTACTCGGACAGCTCGAGGCAGTTGAACCTCTCAATCGAGTCGATGGTGGTCGCAATGCTCGTGGATTCGTCCAAGTGGCTGTCGTTTTTAGCGTCTTTGTAGTGGGCAACATTGAGTCCAAAGGCAGTGAATGTACGGCACTGCTCATCAATTAACGAGATGCGAGAACCAATGCTGATAAACTTCTGCTTGGTCTGTTTGCAGTACTGCTTGAACAAGGTCGTCTTTCCGGTGCCGGTGTCGCTTTTGATGACGTGGTTGTGCCGAGTGAGCTTCATCCCATCAGATAGGTACTTACAGTCGATCTTCTTGTGCGGCTTTGGCAGCGTGTCGTGGTACGGCTTGAACTTGATGAGGTTGGTCAATTTGGAGCCACAGTCGTACAGGATGCTCGACACAAAGGTGAACTTGGGCTTGAGTCCGCGCCAGATGCGGTCGTTGTCGGCTTTGTTGAACTTGGTCGACTGTCTGCTCAGTGTCTCCCACAGGTCACGCTTGCCCAAGCTCTTCATCATGCAGGTGAATTTGAACCAGTCGCTGTACGAGTCGAGGTACTTGGTCGGTAAGTTGGCGAGGTGTGCCTGCAGAATAGCGTCGGGAACGGTCATGTAGCTGTAGTCGTCGACCATGGTGTGCTGTGGAATAGACACGGCTTTCGGCTTGCCAATCGTCTGCTTTGCCGTGTACAGATTGTCCATGAGCCAGTCCTTGAGCTTGGACGGCATGGGCTTGATGTCTACATCGTGAATGATCACGTACTGCTTGCCGTCAATCGTGCTGGGGCTGAACACCACATAGCCACCGTCGTTCCGGATGTCAATGGCTTCCGTTTGAGTCTGCCGTACATCGTCCTCGTACTGGAAGAGCAAGTGCATTCCACCGCTGGGGGTCTTCTGGGTCAGTG
>BQIY01000313.1 GCA_021604265.1 Nitrospirales bacterium | reverse complement strand
GTGTCACTGTTGGTCCCTTGGGACGCTTGAGAGTATGCCGTTGTACCGCTTCAATTTTCCCATCATCAATCCACACATCGACATGTTCTTGAATGGCATCTCGGGTCGCTGACGTCCCGTCATAGAAGGTCTGAATGTTTGAAAGTACAATCATAAAAAGTCCTCAAAAATGAAGGAAGTATGACGTTGATATGACTTCAGGATCTTTCCTCTACCGTAAAAGCCAGCCTCTTGGCAACCTATCATTCCTCCTCGGTTCCGCCGGACATGAGCGATGCCCTTATCCTTAGGCTTCACGCGTCTCTTTCATGCCTCTGTCCACAGATTCCTTTGCAGAAGCCTTGAGATCATGATACCCTGTGTCAAGAGAAATCAGGGATACCAATGTACGGAAATCTCTATGGTTTTTGGTCATCTGTTCCCTATCAGTGCCACGCGTACTGATGACGTTGATCAAACGGTTCGGTGACCGTCTTCTTATTTTCAGACACACACCTCGAATTCAGATTAAACCAGGTGCGGAATCTCAACGGTTCAGGAAGAACCCTGGATTGGAAATCATGTATTCCTTCACCTCTCGACAACTTAACTAGCTCAGTATAGGCAACCATGTCACATAATCAGAACCAGCACCACTTCGCATTACTTGATACATTTCCCCGTCGACATATCGGTCCGACGGATTCCGACATCCAAGAGATGCTTGGGACCGTAGGCGTTTCATCTCTGGATGCCCTGGTAAAAAGTACCGTTCCGGAAGACATCAGATTGAAACAGCCTCTTACGCTTCACACCCATCGCAGCGAACAAGACGTCCTTGAAGAATTGCGTCATATTGCCAGCAAGAATCACGTCAATCGATCATTTATCGGTATGGGCTATTACGACTGTATTACGCCTCCCGTGATTCTCAGGAATATCCTTGAAAATCCAGCGTGGTATACGCAATACACCCCCTATCAGGCGGAAATTTCTCAGGGCAGGCTGGAAGCGCTCTTGAACTTCCAAACAATGGTGACTGATCTTACAGGGTTACCCTTGGCGAATGCCTCATTATTGGATGAAGCGACCGCTGCCGCAGAAGCTATGACCATGTGCCGGGCAATTGGCAAATCAGATCACATGACGTTTTTCGTCGCTGAAGATTGCCACCCCCAAACGATTGCTGTGATTGAAACACGCGCCAAACCTCTTGGCATCACAGTTCATATTGGAAATCCTGAGCATATTCAGTGGAAGAAAACACAATATTTTGGAATGCTTCTGCACTATCCGACCACCAAGGGGTTTGTTCGAGATTATCAATCGCTCACTCAACAAGCGCATGAGGCAGGCGCGCTTGTCGTGGTTGCCACAGACCTTCTTGCCCTCACACTTCTTCGATCACCGGGAGAATTCGGGGCGGATATTGCCGTAGGATCGAGCCAACGTTTTGGCGTTCCCCTTGGGTTCGGTGGTCCCCATGCCGCCTTCCTCTCAACCAAAGAAGCATACAAAAGACAGATGCCCGGTCGTATGGTTGGCGTCTCACGGGATGCTCATGGACAAGTGGCCTATCGGCTCGCACTCCAAACACGTGAACAGCATATTCGACGCGACCGAGCCACAAGCAATATCTGTACAGCTCAAGCGCTCCTCGCCAATGTCGCAAGCATGTATGCGGTCTACCATGGCCCAGCAGGCCTGAGACAGATGGCTCAACGTATTCACGTCCTCACGCTCTGCGTGGCAGAAGGACTTCGAACGCTCGGATGCCAGGTAGAGAACGAGTTATGTTTTGACACGCTTCACATCAAATCGTCAGAACTGTCTCACAAAGAAATTTTAGAAAATTGCCGGAAACAGCACATAAATCTTCGAACGTTTACCGATGGAACCTATGGGTTATCGCTCGATGAACCCACGACTCCCGAGGAAGTTCAACGGCTCTTACAGGTATTTTCCAAAACTGAACATCTTCCATTTACGCTGGATGACCTTTCACAACAAATCGACCCTGTTATCCCGGCTCCTCATGCACGGGCGACATCATTCCTTACACATGAGGTATTTAATCAGTACCACGCTGAACACGAATTACTGCGATATATGTATCATCTTCAGAATCGAGACCTTTCACTGGTGCACTCCATGATTCCGCTAGGGTCCTGCACGATGAAATTGAATGCGACAGCAGAAATGATTCCCGTCACCTGGCCAGAATTTGGAAGACTTCATCCGTTTGCACCACAAGACCAAACAAGGGGCTATGAACAAGTCTTTCAACAACTTGAAGCGTGGCTAGCGGAAATTTCCGGTTTTGCCTCCGTCTCACTTCAACCCAATGCCGGATCTCAAGGTGAATATGCCGGTCTCATGGTGATTCAGGCCTACCACGAACATCGTGGGGAGACGAATAGAAACGTGTGCCTGATTCCAGTTTCCGCGCATGGCACAAATCCGGCCAGTGCCGTCATTGCCGGGCTGAAAGTCGTCCCCGTAGCCTGTGATCAACAAGGAAATATCGACATTGCAGACCTCAAAGCCAAATCTGAGCAGCACAAGGCCTCTCTGTCAGCCCTAATGGTCACCTACCCGTCAACACATGGCGTGTTTGAAGAAACCATTCGTGAAGTCTGTCAGGTCGTGCATGATCATGGAGGACTCGTGTACATGGACGGGGCCAACATGAACGCAATGGTCGGACTGTGCCGGCCTGGAGATATTGGGGCTGATGTGTGTCATTTGAATCTGCACAAAACCTTCTGCATTCCACATGGGGGTGGAGGACCCGGGATGGGTCCGATTGGCGTCGCCACCCATCTAGCTCCGTTTCTTCCAGGACATCCCATTCATAATCCCAGCGGAGATCAGGCCATTGGTCCCATTGCCGCTGCGCCATACGGCAGCCCGAGCATTCTGCCAATCTCCTGGGCTTTTATCGCACTCATGGGGGCAGACGGTCTGACCAAGGCCACACAAATAGCCATTTTGAATGCCAACTACATGGCCAAGCGCCTCGAGAAGCATTACAACGTGCTGTATACAGGGAAAAATGGGTTATCGGCACACGAATTTATTCTGGATTTACGACCGTTCAAAAAAAGTGCCGAGGTAGAAGTCGAAGACATTGCCAAGCGCCTCATGGATTTTGGATTTCATGCCCCCACAATTTCATGGCCGGTTCCTGGCACCATGATGGTTGAACCAACAGAAAGTGAAACAAAAGCTGAATTAGATCGTTACTGCGAAGCCCTTATTTCTATCAGAGAAGAAATCGCGGAGATTGAAGAGGGCCGCCTTCCTCGAGACAACAATCCCTTGAAACATGCTCCTCATACGATTGAGCACATCGCCTCTTCGGAATGGGATCATCCCTACTCACGAGAACAGGCGGCGTTTCCCCTTCCCTGGCTTCGCACCAGGAAGTTTTGGCCCGCGGTCTCGCGAATCGATAATGTGTATGGCGATCGAAACCTCGTCTGCACCTGCCCGCCCATGGAAAGTTTTGAATCCTGAGTCCTGAGCAAAGATGGATTCGTGTTATCCAGGCCATCCCCTCCACATTCACTCATCAACACTCGCAATACGTTTGAGAACAGCAGTGGTTTTACAATCGTCTCTCTGAGAACGGCTCAATTGTAAGATTTTCCACCATTCATATGGCTTCTCAATCTTCAAACCGCCTTCTTGTGCTGATCATACTCGGAATCCTGAGCGGAATCTTCCTGGGCGGACTCTTTCCAGAAGCAGGACGAGCGGTCTCTTTTCTCGGAGAACTGTTTCTTCGTGCGCTTTTTGTCATGGTGGTTCCACTGGTCATGAGCTCGATGATCGTTGGTGTCAGTAGTCTGGGTGATGTGAGACAACTGGGGCAATTAGGAGGGCGGACCATCCTGTTTTTTATGACAACCACAGGCATTGCTGTCGCGATTGGACTGATCCTAGTGCTTGCCATCCACCCTGGAGCGCCACTTGAACAGCAGGCCTTGGAACCAACCACCGAATCGACTCAAGAAGTCTCTGAACGTATGGAAGATAAACCTACGACCCTCGGAGCGTTATTGAAA
>BQIY01000312.1 GCA_021604265.1 Nitrospirales bacterium | reverse complement strand
CCAGCAACCATAATTTGGTCTGCTTGGCTGGGCTTTCCTTCAATGCCTCGTGTATGACTGGGAACCAGTCATCATCTGTGTCCTTGTACATCCGCTCAAGGATGTTTGACACTGAGATCCACCATTTGCCGGCGCCGCCTGCTGATTCGTCGAATTTGGGAATCTCGATGTGGATCTTCTGTACGCTCATTTTGCTTCTTCGGTGGTGCTTTTTGTCATTTTTGTCGCCGCCTGCCGTCATTGGCGCTGGCTGTGGTGTCGTTGGCTTCTGTGTGCCCCTCTTCTTCAATAGTCGTTGGTAATCCTCCATGCTGTCTCTCTGTGGGTCGGTCAGGTCGTGTGCCATGCCGTCTATGTGTATGACGCCTGCAGTGATGGTGTCATCTAAATAAGCTGGTAGGAAATGCTCCACGAAGAAGTCAAAGTCTTCGGAGCTTCTGTCTGGCTGTTTCACAAATTCGCGCTTGATGTTGAGACTCATCAAGTCCGTGACATTCTTTATCGCCATTTGGAAGAGGATGTTGAGTGCTGTTTTCTCCTCTTCTGTGGAGAGCCATTCGTGCATCATTCTCGCCATGGTCTTGGCGTCTGCAAGCTTCATGCGTGTGGGCTCCTCCTCGTGTTCTTCTTTTTGCCCCTCCTGGAGCGGAGGCGGCTGGCCGTTCTTGTTGTCCCCCTCGGGGTCCCTCGCACCCTGCAGTTCGAGGGCGGGGTTGTTGTCGTGCTGTCCACCCTGCTCTTGGAGGGCTGGAATTTTGTTGTCGTTCTTGTTTTCTGCCATGGTGGTGTGGTTTTCTTTTTGTGTCTCTTCGCGCGTCCTTTTGAAAGCTGGTGATCAGTCAGCTTTGTCCGTGTCTAGTCCTTGTGTGTGTGTTTAGGGTCCGTTCGTTAGTACCGGAACCAGTTTGTGTTGGTAATAGTCTGGTTGTTGGATAAAATGTGTTTATTCAACTGAGTCTCTTAAGGATATGTATGTGTGGTGCGTTTGGATTACGAATTATATTGCACGCTGCTCTGCTAATAATCCTGCGCCCTGTCGTTGTGTACGGTGCCCCGGTGCCCAGGTTTTGGTGCACAGGTTTGTGCACAGCTGAGTTTGTGTACAAACGACTCCGGAATTTGATTTCCTTATTTTGCCTAAATCCAGCCTTCCCTTGCATGCGTGCTCTGTGTGCTGGTGCTGCGCGCGTTGTAGCTGGTGTGAAATTATGTGACATAAGGGTTATTTCTTGTGGTTGTGTGGAAGCAAGCTCGTGAGAGATAACCACGACACCTCCCCCAGCCCTTATGTTCATGATTTGGTTAAAGCTATGCGTTACTTACTTATTGCTCTCTATATGCTATATGCGTGATATATATGCGTGATCGCGCTGCCGCTCACTAGTGTTTCCCCGTGATCTTGATGATCCACCAAGATACGACTGTGTTGCCTGCCTTGTGGCCGTGTTTGTCGAACCAAACGTTGTCCTGGCCGTAATCGCTTCCGGCCCACCTGGTCTCGTCCAGTTGTTCGAGCTGATTGTACCATCGTTCGAAATGTAGGTCGGGTACAACGATCCAAGCGGTCTTAAAGTTGCGTTTCAGTACCTTGGTTGTTGTTTCTTCAATAAATTTCATTGTCGGGTAGCCGATCCAAACGATCTTGTTACTCCAATCTTGTTCCAACGGTGGCTTGCCGTGTTTTGCTTGAATATCAAAGTCTGGTAAGGGTCCGTTGATTTCCTCAACTTCGGTTATAAATTTCCCTCCCAGTGAAAGTTGGTCGATGTGCTTGTCCCCTAGGTCAATCTCCTTGAGGTGATCGATGTTGTATGCTCTGATACGTTCGCCGTCGTATACGTGGTAGGTTTTGAGGCCAATGCGTTCTGTTACTTTTCTTGCCTCAGTCCAGTAGGCTTCTTTCTTCGCCCTGGTGCGTCCTGGGATTCTGCATACCACGAGCGCGCCTTTTTGCAGTGTTCTTCCGTTATAAGTTTTGGCTCTCGTGTCTTTATTCTCATCATAAACTGTAATGTTCACCGACGGTGTATCGTTCGCCCCTGGTTGTTTCACCTCTTTAGTATCGACTCCCGCATCCAGGTTTGATTTGAGGTACCTTACGACCTTATCTGGAGTGCTGTTGTGAATCCTCGATAGCGTAGATAGTTCTTGATGGATTCGTTCAATTTTGCTGTTTCCTTGAGGGTAGTGAATCGGGCTTTGTGTCATATTGGGATGTGGAATAGCTTTCAGTGCTACTTCGTTGTCGGTGTGAATCCTTGTTGGTATCCTTGGTAATGAACTTTCCCACAACATGTACTCGCGGTTGACTTTGGCCTTGTGTTCGCCCTTTGTGCCGCGCCCCTTCTTGAGCAGTTTCTTGACCCAAGTGCGGCCGTTGAAAACATCTCGAAAGGTGAGGTAGTTGATTTCGTCGTAGGTGTAGACGTCCACTTGAACTATTTCGAGATATGCTTTGGCTTGAACTCCGCTTGTCTTCCTGCTCTCTTTTGATTCGCCTCGGGGTTGTTTGTGATGTTTCATGCGCCAGCATTGACAGGACCTGAGAAAAGTTTTGATATCCTGCAACTTGGTCGGCCAGTACTTGTCAAAAAGTCGTTTACGTATCTCGACTTCGCCTGCATGGTCAGGTACATGTGCCTGGTAGATTAGACTTCTTTGCACTCGTTTGGGGATGTATGTCCTCCAAACTCCGCCTGTGAACACGATGAACGAGTCGCCGTCGTCCAGAATCTTGATGCGATTCCGCTGGCACCTGTCCAGTATTTCGTCCTTTTCTTCTTCTGAAGTGACTTTGAAATCGCCGTCCTGTTTCGTAATGTTACACAGTGTACTGGTATTCCCCTCCACTGGTGGTAGTGGTTTGTGCGGCCAAATCCGCGACCAATAGTCTGCTAGTTGTTTGTCGCCATTAACGTATACCAAGTTCCGCAGTCCTCTGAACTCCTCCGTCTTTGTCCTCATGTTGGCGATGGCTGTGCTGTCAATCTCTAACTTCTTGTCGAGCCCAAGAAGTGGTCTGTGATCCGTGATTGCTAGGAATGGGTGTTTCAATGACAGTAGGTAAGGTCTGAACTTGAGTTGCGCTTCCGTGAATGCGAGATATTCACCTTTAGTCGGGAAGTAATTAGCTTCGGCCTTGTTACAACTCCTCCCCCAAACTCTAACTATATCCTCGCCTTGGCATAGTACCGCCGCGATACCATCCTTGGACCAATCGAACCATAATGTTGTATCCTTTCGTGTTTCATCGAATGCTGTGTTGACCAGCTTTTCCACGCATAGGGCTTTGATGCGTTGGAACGCGTCTGTCGCCTCTTTCGTCCATAGTAGTGAGAACTTAGTCTTCCTGTCGGCTCCTCTTGTGAGTTTGCTCAGTGATGCTGCCATGTCTGGATATTGTGGTGCAAATCGCCTTAGATGCCATCCTGCAAATCCAAGAAACGATCGTAGTGTTTTGAGGTCTGTGGGTGTCGGAATCTCCGCGATCTGTTTTGCTTTGTCTGGATCTGGTGACAGGGTATTGTGCCCAACCATGTATCCGAGATACTTGAGTTTGGTCCGTAGGAACTTGCATTTGAGAGTCCTGAGTTTGAGTCCAAACACTTTGAATCGCATGAATACGATCTCCAACACGAACAGGTGTGCTGTGACGGTGTTCGTTCCCACACTGTCGTCGTCGACGTATGTCCAAAGAAAGTACCATAGTAAAGTGGATCCTCCCTTGTATGTCAGTGTTCTGTTCTTCCTTTCACAGTAAAGATCTCCACTGATGATAATGCCATAGGGAACCACTGTAAATTGATATTTACCGCTGCGTGTGCTGAACGCGAGCTTCTCCTGATCTTTTTTCCTGACTGGTATCTGTAGGTATGCTTCTGCCTGATCCAGTTTTGACTTGTATTTCTTCCGGGATAGTTCTTCAATTAATTGGTCTATGCGCCGTAAAGGCCACTGTTGTCTTTTGATGTACTTGTTTAGCCGTCTGAAGTCAAAAGCTAGTCGAAAGTACGGCGGTGTTGGCTTCTCTGCCAGTACGTGTGGATTGT